>SOEU01000015.1 GCA_021646415.1 Candidatus Brocadia sp. | reverse complement strand
ATACCTCCTTGGTTCTATTTTGGTTCTATTGAAGATATTTGATTCGTAGGAAATTATACCGTATTTGAGCCTCGTTTCATCAATAAATACTGTATATAGACAAATTTTTTCATTTGACCCAGTCTGAGAGTTTGTCCGTGTCATCCGACCACTTTGAAGTAAGGACTTTTTTGTATCAAAAACCACTTGATTTCTTCAGATGTTTCGGTGTGGTGGCACCCCGAAACATCTGAACATCTAAAAAGTAAATTATTTGTTTTCCTCCGTGTCTCTGTGTGAAAATTTTATTTTTTAAAATTCCTCACGCCCCTTGAATCTTGTATTTCCTGGGGTCGGTGGCTTTGATAATGGCTGAAACGGAATGCTGGTTGAATCCTTTGAATCCCTGCGCTCTCTGGATATTTTCCAGGTGGCCGCCGAGTGCACCATCCTTGCGAAACATATCATGCTGTGTCACTGTTATCAAGCCCTTTTCCAAAAGATTGTCCAGCCGTCCTTTGTCCACGTGCCACATTTCCCCTTCTGTGAATGCCTGTTTTAAAAATTCAAAATAAGAGAATGGGTTCATTGTAATAATGTTTGACTGCTTTAGGTCGGTGCGCAATTTTTCAAAATCAAACCGTGCCGCGAGGTGATGGAGACCGGCCTGCAGGATGCTTTCTCCATGCAACTCCACCCACAACCCAACCGTCCCCCTATGTGTGGTTTGTTTTAACCCGTGTCGGGTAAAATTCTCATTCCTTTCTTCTTTTAGGAGATCGATATCGGTAAACAGCACGATATTGCAATCCGGATGCTCAAGGATCTGTGCGCCCCAGCCCGCTTCCTCACCCGCAAAAAACTGCTCGCGGCAGACAAATCCGAGGGTTTCAAAGATTTTTATTAATCGTGTAAAATTCCCCCGTGAGGAACGGTAGGTATGGTGGTCGTGGTTTCCCCAGCCCAGCCCCAGCCTGTCCAGCCTGGCCTTTTGTATCTGACCTGCCCGGTTTCTTCTCTCCCAGTAGGCTCGTTCCGCCCTGAAAAAGGCATCTGTTACCCTGGCTGGTGTAAGCTTTTTGCACGTATCATAAATCAGTTCCTGTATAGCTTCCATGGCTTCCTCAAGACTTTCATAATACCGCTGCCTGCAGAAAAATGTTTCCAGCGCTTGTCGGTATTCCCAGGTATCTTCGGTCAGTTTTTCAGATACGCAGAAGCCATTATACCCTCTCCTTTCCACTGCAGAGAGGATATAAGTACCCTGGGCAGAAATAACCGCTTTCCTGTAAGGTCCGTAGATATCACCTTCTCTAGAAATATTTTGGCCAATCACCTGAATAAAGTGGTCTAACCTCTCAGGCTTGAGTACGACTTCGATAAAATTTTCCTGGCTGAGCAAAACAGGGAAGAAGACGGCCCCAGGATGCATAAATACCCTCATGCCGGTTGGGGCTTCAATGTGGTCCATTTCCTGAAAGCCGGTCTCCTCAATGGCTTTTGCGCTAAGAACATCCTCTGGTAAAATAACATGATCAATCCAATCAAGAAATCGTGTTGAGGTTTCCTGTTCTATTCGAGGAGAAAGATTGCAGGCAAAATCGTTGTTCCTTAAGAATACGTCAATATGTTGTACCAAGAGGTTTTCAGCATGGGGATAAAGTTTCCAGTCGAATTCATGTGTAAAGCCGCAGTCTGTTGGTCTCATTGAAACCACCCTATTGAACACAGATGAACACAGTGTGGCAGAGCCACAACCAAAGAAATCACCCCGAATTCCCTTCCTTCGCAAGGAGGGGATAAAGGGGAGGTAAAATAAGTTATACAAAAGCAGATTAAAAACCTCGTTAAAAAAGCAAGGTTTTATAAATTTGTAATACAGAACAAAACCCACACAACCCCAAAGTTTGAAATCCCTATAAAATCAAGCTACTTTGCTTTTGCATTCCGCTTGAAAAAGTCTTTAACCTTTTTAAATCCCGGAAGCGATTTTTTAATGGTTTCTTTCTTAACACAGAAGGCGATTCTGATATACCCACTTCTTCCAAAACTCTTCCCTGGGAGCACCAGTATTCCTTCTTTAGCCAGTTCTTGCGTAAATGCAAGGTCATCTCCGGGAGTTTCGGGAAAGATATAATAAGCCCCCATTGGCCGTGTAAACGAATAACCAAAATCCTGCAGGGCATTACAAAACATATCTCTTCTTTTCTGATATTCTGCCCTGTCAACACAAACACCCTGAAGATTTGTAACGACGTGTTGCATAAGAACAGGGGCGCTCAGATACCCAAGAACACGATTCGCAAAGGTCAATGCCTCCATAAGTTCCCCGGAATTTTTCATTGCAGGATGGACAGCAGCATACCCTATCCTTTCCCCCGGAATCGAAAGCGGTTTGGAATACGAGGCCGCAAAAATGGTGTTTGAATAGATGCTAAAGATATCAGGAACCTTGTTGCCATCGTAGACGATGTCCTGATACGCCGCATCATAAATCAAAAAAATTTCTTTCCCAGACTGTCGATTTTTCTCGTTCAGAAGCCTTGCAGTAGATTTCAAACTTTCATCAGAGTAAATCATCCCGGACGGATTATTCGGCGAGTTTATGATAATCGCCTTCGTGCGGGGATTTATCTTTGCTGCTACATTATCAATGTTTAAGGTAAAATCCGCATTTGTTTCTGCCACGCAACAAACCCCACCGTGATTATCGATATAATAGGGATATTCCAGATAGAGAGGTGACAAAACAATGACTTCATCACCAGGATTCAAAATCGCTTTCAAAATAATATTTAATGCACCAGCGCCACCAGCGGTCATAATTACATGCTGCGCAGTGAAATTCAGACCTCTTTCTTTTGACAGTGTTTGAGCTATGGCCTCCCGTGTCTGAACATGTCCTGCCAAAGCTGAATAGCCATGCATCTCTGGGAATGGATTATTTGCAACCTTCTTCAATTCCTCAACAAACGCTGAAGGTGGTTCTATCTTCGGGTTTCCCAGTCTAAAATCATAAACTTCCTTCTCTTCAGAAACAGCCTGAGAACGACCCTCAAAAATCTTCACAATCCAGGACGAGGCGGCTATTCCTTCTTTTACCTTAATAGATATTGACATAGAATTCCTTTCGTATGAGCTGTTTTTGTAAGTTCTTTGATTTTGGAAGATGGCCAGGAATTAATTGTAGTTTTCGGAGTAGTCTTAAATTGTCTTCACTCCTCTTGTCTCTTTCGGGAATCTCTAATATTTTTGGTATTGTAAGAAACCTTGTGTCTTTCATGATTGCATGGAAAATTTCTAACCCCAGTTTCCCCTCTCCAATACACGCATGACGGTCGACGCGGGAACCTAAATTTGTTTTGGAATTATTTACATGGATAGTTTTTATTTTGTTCAACCCAATTATCGCATCAAATTCTTTGAGCACTGTTTCATAGTTTTTATAACCTCTTATATCGTATCCAGCCGCGAAGACATGCGCTGTATCAAAACAAACGCCAATGAATTCCGGATTGTCAATTTCTTCAAGGATGTAAGCAATTTCTTCAAAGGTAGAACCTATCGACGTTCCGTGACCAGCCATAGTTTCCAGAAGTATTTGGGTTTTTTGATTGTCACCTGCGTTTGAAATAATAGTATGTATAGCCTCAGTGGTTCTCTTCATTCCATCCAGTTTATTTGAGTTTCCGTAACTTCCCGGGTGAAGAACCAGAAAATTTACGCCGAATTGTTCCGCCCTCGTTAATTCTATACGAAGTCGTTCTCTTGATTTCTGCCAGAGATTCTTATCCGGGGAAGCTAGATTTACTAAATAGGGGACATGGGCAACTACTTTTCTGACGTGACTTTCCTGCCAGGCAGATTTGAATTTAAAGATCTCTTCATCCGATAACCCGGATACATCCCATCTGCGGGATAATGTCACATAGATTTGAATACATTCACATCCCCATTTCCTGGCCCAGAAAAATCCTGTCGGTAATCCACCTATTGTAGGAACGGTACATCCTAGCATAGTTGGTGTCATTATAGATAACGTCTGCCATCTTTCCAATGAAAATGTCCTGGACTTTCAAAGAACTTTCTTTTAGCATAAATCTAAAAGCCTGATCTTTCGATAATCCTTTTCCAAATATTAACTATTTCCCCAACCGAACAAGTCGGAAAAGACAAAATCCGGAGCACGAAATTAGTGGGTTAACCCTGTCAGGGGTTTTAAACCCTGACAGGGTTAATTTATCCATGTTTTTGCTAAAAATGTCAAAATTATCTTTGGAAAATATTAATATCCCGATTGGTTAAATTTTGGAGGGTAGATTATGAACCGGTTATTATATGTTGCCTTTGGCCTTTTATTTCTGGTCTTTTTAGGTCTCAGAAGTACTCATCAAGAAACGCTCTTATTAGGGCTGGCACTGGCGAAAGCTGAAGAGGCAGCCAAACCTTCCCAGACGACCACTTCCGTCCCATGCAAACCTACGCCTCCTGATGCACTGGGGCCATTTTACACGCCAAATGCACCGGAACGAACCAGTGTTGGAAAAGGTCACGTCCTGAGTGGTGTTGTCAGGACGAGTGTGGACTGTTCACCCATTGTGGGTGCACGGATTGAGTGCTGGATGGCAGGCCCGGATGGTAAATACGACGATGACCATCGCGCAACGATGTTTTCTGATAAAGAGGGTGCGTATAAATTTGAAAGTAATTTTCCACCGCCATATAGTGGAAGGCCTTCTCATATCCACATGAAAATTACGGCCAAAGGCTTTCGGACGCTGGTTACCCAGTATTATCCTGGCAAGGGACAGACGGAAGGTAAATTCGATTTAGTTTTAGTTCCAGAAAATTGAAGCACACTGGCTTGAAGTTGTGCAGACAAGATGTGATTACGTGTTTCCCTTTCGACTCTTTCCATAGCTTGGTTTACCGTAATCTTTGATTGATCAGAAATCGTGTTGAAGGTGACTTATACCGTTAAAACATGAAATAATTAATTTTTGCCTGACAAAATCATAAAATCGTTTAAAAAATAAAAAGTAAATCCGATAAAAGCAAACCTTGAGCAATCAGGGGGGCAGGTTTAATCAGTTGCTGGTGTCTATGCCCAGGGACACGAAAAACAGGGAGGTTTGAATTATGAAAAAGGTTATGGGAATTTTTGCCTTACTGGGTGTGGTCGCCTTTATACAAATAGATTTGGGTTTGGTCAATAAATTTTTGATGAGTTGTCGGTGAAATACCTCCATTGGAAAACACTTTTTCTCCATCAGCTCAAGAAATAAAAGGTCTAAAAGGTTTGCCCTGCAATAATTCAATGTTCAGGAAATTCAAACCAACTGTAGTGGCAAGGTGCGCCTTGCCACTACCCTGTTATAGAAGCCATAGTAGGGTGCGTCCTACGCACCATCCATACGTTGGATTGTTTTGGCGCGTAGGACGCACCCTACCCAAGCTGTCTTCATGGGACGGGCATCTTTGTCTGTGACCATCGCAAAGAGAAATCTTACGATGGTAAAATTCCTTACATGCATTCGGAAACAAGCAGGTTGTTGGGTTTTGTCTTTTAAAACCCAACCGAATTTACCAAGATTTTATTTTCCATAAATAAGAAATTTCTTTGCAAGCATACAAGGATGATACGACATCTTTGCCCTTTTAAGACCTTCTATGCCCCAGTCCTCGCCTGCGTTGATGTAAGCTACATCAGAAAAATCACTGGCGCAAAATTGCTGATAGATAAATTGTGGCATGCCCTGGAAGCCGTTGTTGGTTTTTTCTATGAGGACAGAAGCAGTATCAGGGGTGATATTTTCACCTAACGTAATGCCTTCAATTCGGCCACTGATTGTTATGATTGCACCCGTTAGTCCTAATTCTTCAGAAAAGATGATTGCACACTTAGCAGCCTCTGCTTCGTGGATGAGGCTATACTGATAATGGCCTTCATGATGGTTTGAAAGGTTCGACTCCTGGACTTTTTCCTTTTTCCATTGATCTACCATAAGAAGTGCGTCAGCGATATGTCTGGGGTAGAATTTTTCGAATGAGGCATTGTAATGCTTTTTAAAAAAATTTATTTCGTTTCTCTTCTTTTCGTATTTTCTGCCGACGAGTTTTATGAGATCGGATGTTTTGTAAATGTAGTCAGGATAGCTTTCAACAATACGAAATGGACTATTGTCAAAAAGTTTCAGGAAGTCCTCATAAACGTAATTGATATACGATTCAAAACAACTGGAATCGTTAATTTCTTGCATTAGGGAAAAACATTCATGAAGAGTGTTTTGAATGCTGTTTTTTCCTAACGGCGGGAGCATCATACACATGCCCTTGGAAGTTACTCCAAAGAGGCAGAAATTATTATTAATCAGCTTCCATAATAATTCTATCGATCCTTTCCATATAAAATTGTTTGCAAAAGAATAATCACAGAGATTTACACCTTCTTCTTTTCCATATTTGTCAAAAAGTTTTTTATCTTCAATTTTTAATCTGTTTAAACCATAAATTCTGCATTTTTCTTCAATACTAATATTCGATTCTGTTGTTTTTGAGAGACTAGCATCGATCAGTTGTAAAATGGTTTCTCTCCTGATGCGGTATTGCACCGGACCCACCCACACGACGGAGGTTCGAGGTCTAGCGCAAACCATTGTAGAATTGTGGCAGACATCCCCTGCAGATGCCTGAACCAGTGGTTATTGATTTGCATAGAGTTAATCTTCGGTTTTAAATGTCCGAACGTTTTTATTCTATTTTCCATAAAATTGCCTTGAGGTGATAGTGTATAAATTACGGTGAATTATACAATGCAGAGATAGAATTTCAAGGGTTATTCCAATATATATTAAGAAATATTTGTGTGCTTTTGCAGAGGATGGGAACTATCCAAAAAATAAAGTTTAAAACGGAATAGTAAGTTAATTATATAACCGTATGTGATGGTATAACACTACCTTTGGGTATGATGACTATGTGATCACAAATCATGTAATTTTCTGCTTCAAACTGTTCAAGTTTCTTTACGTTTTCTATCGTCACATTTTCTCCAATATGTACATTCTTATCAATAATAGCCCCCATTATGCGGGAATTATCACCAATTCCTATATCGGGTATCTTTTTAAACCGATTTACCCGAATATTAGATTCCGATTCGTAATAATCTGCACCCATAATAATGGAGTTTTGAATAAGTGTGTTTTTACCGATAATACTTCTGATTCCAATTACAGAATTATGTATCTCTGCGTTATCGATAATGCAACCATCCGAGATGATGGATTGTGTGATCTTGCTGTTGTTGATGGTTGATCCGGGCAAGAAAAGAGGGTTGGTATAGATCGGCGCCTTTTCATCGTATAGATCGAAGCTAGGGGCAGGGGATACCAATTTCAGATTGGCTTCATAAAATGATTTTATCGTTCCAATATCCTCCCAGTAGCCATCAAAAAAATAAGCAAATAAGCGCCTTTTTTTTATAATTTCCGGGATGATTTCCTTGCCAAAGTCAGTTTTTTTTGTTTCTTTCAGTACTTCTCTCAAGACCTCAAGGTTAAATATATAAATACCCATTGAGGCTAGAAGGGTACGACCTTTAGCGCTAACACCATGTCTGTCAAAACTGGATGCATCTAAGGAAAAAGAATTGATGACTTTTTCATCTTTTGGCTTTTCAAAGAAATCAACAACACGTCCCTGTTCGTCTACTTTTAAGATACCTAAACCGTGGGCTTCTCTTCTCTCCACAGGAATTACAGAAACAGTTACTTCTGCCCCGGTTCTAATATGTTCTTTGATGAGTTGTTGATAGTTCATCCTGTAAAGTTGATCTCCGGAGAGTATCAAAACAAAATCAATATTGGGTTGATTTAAAAAGCGAAGGTTTTGCCGCACGGCATCCGCGGTACCTTGATACCAGTCCATGCTTTCGGTGGTTTGGGTTGCGGCCAGGATTTCAATAAAACCTCGGGAAAAGTTATCGAATTTATATGCCCTTGTGATATGCCTGTGAAGGGATGCTGAGTTAAATTGTGTGAGTACGTAAATCTTATTGAGATCGGAATTCAGACAATTGCTAATGGGGATGTCAATGATTCTATATTTTCCTGCAAGTGGGACGGCAGGTTTCGATCTTTCTTTCGTTAAGGGATAGAGCCTTGTTCCACGCCCCCCTCCTAAGATGACAGAAAGTACATTATCCATTTTCAAGCTTGTATGAAGACATTATTGGTTGTAAAATTCCGGATTTAATCTCGATCAATATTGTAAATAGTTTAACAGAAAATCTCGCATATTCAAGTCTTATACGAGAAATGTAATTCGCCTCTTTTAGTCTTGCAATTGCCAACTTGTTTTGATAGGATTCCATAAAACTTTTGGACAAATGTATTTGAAACAATTGTCATTCTGAAAAGGGGGTACGGGTATCCAGAAAAATTTCCTGGGTGCGGTTAATCCAAGTGCTGTGTTCATGTTTTTTGTTCTGGGATTAGCGATAGGCAGTTTTTTAAATGTCTGTATCTACCGAATTCCCAGGAAAAGATCCCTTGTATTGCCGCGTTCATTTTGCCCTGATTGTCATGCACCCATCCGGTGGTATGATAATATACCGGTCTTCAGTTATCTCCTGTTACGGGGCCGATGCAGGGCTTGCAAGGCTAGAATATCAGTACGTTATCTATTTGTAGAGTTGCTGACAGGGTATGTATTCGCGCATTTGTATCTTTTTGTACAATACCGATATGAATCGCCATGTATTTTTATAGGATATGCAGTTCTTTCTTGTGCCCTTATTATATCGACCTTTGTGGACCTTGAGTTACTCGTTATTCCCAACGAGGTCACATTTGTAGGTATTCCCCTGTCTCTTGTTTTAAGTGTAGTATGTCCAGGTTTGCATAACGAACCAAATACCCTGAGAAACTTTTCACTGGTTGGTATCAGTCGGTTAGATATGGTAATCGCGTCGCTATTAGGGATGCTTGCTGGCGGGGGACTGATATTTCTTTGTAGCGTTTTAGGAAAATGGATATTCAAGAAGGATGCCATGGGTTTTGGGGACGTGAAACTCATGGGTATGGTTGGGGGCATCGTAGGCTGGAAACTGGCGGTGGCCATATTTTTTGTTGCACCTTTTTTTGGGCTCTTCATGGGTATCCCTGCTTTACTATTTAAAAAAACTCATTTGATTCCTTATGGGCCATTTTTATCGCTGGCAACCCTGGTGTGTATCTTCTTCCAGGATTATTTTCTTGGAATTATCAATGTATATATTCAACTCCTTACCGTGATATTTACGGGATTCCATTCATAAACCGAATGTGAAAATATCTGATTCTTTTATGGGTAAAGTTTCTTTACTGTGAAAGGAGTGAAGGAAATATGGGAAAGGGACGTGGCGTAATGCGAAGTTTGTGGTTAATTGGGATGGCCGGGGTGTTAGTTGCAGGTACTGGTTGTGCTGAGCTGAAAAGGTTACGGCAGGAAAATCAGCAGTTGAATGACGATATAACACGGCTGCAGCAAGAGAATGCAGAACTATCATCGAAGGCGAGCAGTTATGAAGGTGAGCTGAACCGGCTTGAGAATTCGAGGAGGGAACTCGAGGACAAATTAAAAGATACCGGTGCAACCGTGAGGATAAAGAATGGTGCAGTTTCGGTATTACTCCCGGGTGCCATATTGTTTGATCCCGGACAGACGACATTGCGTCCTCAATCGAAAGCGGCACTCAAGAAGATTGCCGGTATACTTGCGACTGAGGCATCTGCCGAAATGGTAAGGATTGAAGGGCATACTGATAATGACCCGATTAGCAGGCAAAAAGACAAATACAAATCAAACTGGGAACTATCCACAGCACGGGCCACTGCCGTGCTCCATTATATGGTGGAAGAATGCGGAGTTTCTCCGACAAGGGTTTACGTTGCTGGATTTGGGCAATACCAGCCCATCTCTGATAATAAATCAAAAACCGGCAAGGCAAAAAACCGGCGTGTGGAGTTTGTGATAGTACCTGGGGGCAGTGGCGGATAGAATAAATATGATTGCGATTGTGGATTATGGAATGGGGAATCTCCGCAGTGTAGCGAAGGGTTTCGAACGGTTTGGCTTTGATGTCAAGGTTACCGACCATTCCAGCGAAATTATACATGCAGACAAACTGGTACTTCCCGGCGTTGGGGCGTTCCGGGACGCTATGGACGGCCTTAAACAGCGTGGGTTAATAGAGCCGGTTGTGGATTGGGTCCGATCTGGCAAACCATTTCTTGGAATATGTCTTGGGCTGCAGTTGCTGTTTTCTAAAGGCTACGAGGATGGTGAACATGAAGGTTTAAATATTATACCCGGCAAAGTCATCCGTTTTAAATTTTCTGAAGTTGGGACAAACGGGAAATTGAAGATTCCCCACATGGGATGGAATCAGATCAGCTTTCGGAGAGAAGGTATTCCTATCCTGAAAAATGTACCCTGTAATGCCTATATGTATTTCGTGCATTCCTATTATGTTTGTCCAGAGGATGAAGGTGTTATTGCTACGGAGACAGAGTACGGTGTGCGTTTTACCTCGATGATCTGGCACAAGAATATCTTTGCAACGCAATTTCATCCTGAAAAAAGCCAGGAGTACGGGCTTACCATACTCAAAAACTTTGGAAATTTGTAACAGCTTATCACCGGGATAAACGGATTATCACAGAAAAATAATTTTTATTCTGTATTACGATTTGGTTCACTGTCTATCTGACACAGGCATTTATGATCATCATTCCAGCAATCGATTTAAAGGGTGGTAAGTGTGTACGATTGACGCAGGGTCAGAAGGATCTCGAGACAGTCTTTTCTGATGATCCTGTGGATGTTGCCGGATCTTGGCAGGATCAGGGCGCTGATTATCTGCACGTGGTTGACCTGGACGGGGCATTTGAAGGAACCCCCAAAAATCTTGCCGCTGTTGAACAAATCATTAAGAAAGTAAAAATCCCTATCGAATTTGGTGGGGGTTTACGGACGACCCAGTCCATTAAAACTCTGCTCGATTTAGGTGCGGACCGTGTGATTATAGGAACAAAGGCAATCGATTCACCGTCGTGGGTTAATGAACTTTGTACGACATTTCCTGGTCGTATTGCGGTTGGAATTGATGCAAAAAATGGCAAGGTAGCTGTGAAGGGCTGGACCTCCGTTTGTGAATGGACGGCAGTTGCATTTGCCAGCGAAATAGAGAAGGCATCACCGTGTGTCTTGATCTTCACGGATATCTCAAAAGACGGCATGCTGCAAGGTCCGAATATTGAAAGTTTAAAAGAACTCCTGATGACGGTAAAAACCCCGGTTATTGCATCGGGTGGAATCTCATCGCTTAAGGATATCGAGGCACTCAGTCAGTTACCCATTGCGGGTATGATTATTGGAAAGGCTTTATACACGGGACATATTAAATTTTCAGAGGCGAAACGGCTATGTAATTCACTTGCGTCAAAAAAGTAAAAGCCACGGAGAACCGCAGAGAAATGAAAAGATAATTAACGTCAAGATACAAAAACAAGATTCAAAAAAGTTTATCGCTGTGTTCTTTGTGTCTTTGTGGTTATTTTCCTACAAGTCCAAACACTTGTGCTGGAGGTGATCTATGATTCCGTATGAAACAAAAGACATTCGGACCATTGTACTCCTGGGACATGGTGCTTCAGGGAAGACTTCGCTGGTGGAATCAATGCTTTTTAAGGCTGGAGCGACCACACGCCTTGGCAGTGTTGAGAATGGTACCTCGGTTGCAGATTATGACCCCGATGCAAAAGAGAAAAGGCATTCGATAGACTCTTCCATCCTGCATTGTAACTGGAAGGGGCGGGAGATCAATGTTATTGATACCCCCGGTTACCCTGATTTTATTCGAGACACGATCTCCTCACTTGTCGCTGCAGAAACAGCCCTTATTATCTTATCGGCTACGGATGGCATTCAAGTCAATACCCGAAAACTCTGGGATCTGGCCTGCCAAAAAAGACTCGGGAAAATAATAATAGTGACGAAGATGGACGGTGAAAATGTCGATTATCAGGCCATGCTTGAATCTGTTAAAAATACCTTTGGAAATACGTGTGTCCCGTTAGTCTTGCCTGTCGGAACCGGACATGATTTTCAAGGTGTTGTCAATCTGTTTGAATTATCCAATCCTTTGCCAAATGGGGTTATGGGCGACGCTCATGCATCACACGATGCCTTAATCGAAGCCATCGTTTCTGCCGAGGATGCATTGATGGAAAAATATCTCGATGGAAAAGAGATCGAGCGGGCAGTCTTGCAATCCTGCTTTGTGAAGGCTGTTGCGTGCGGAAATGTCGTGCCTATTCTCTGCTGTTCCAACAAAAAAGTCTCAGGGATTGAGGATGTATTGGATGCCATAGCGAACTTTTCTCCGTCTCCGCTGGAAGGGGGCAAAAGGGCTGCTATTGATCTGCAAAAAAATCAGGAAATTATCTTAGAAACCGCAAAAGAAGCACCTTTTAGCGCCTGTGTGTTTAAATCGGTAATTGACCCTTTTGTGGGGAAATTAACTTATTTTCGGGTCATCTCCGGTGAACTGGATGGTGAAATGTCATTTTATAATGTGACGAGCAAAAAGACCAATAAGGCCGGACATATGTACCGGGTCTTTGGAAAAGAGCAACAACCAGTTTCAAAGGCCATCCCGGGGGATATTATCGCCGTGTCTAAACTGGAGGACATGCACATCTCCGATACCATCTGCGATCCAAAACATCCGGTAAAATTCCCGGAGATTGTATTTCCAACCCCTATGTCCTCCCTGGCTGTGGTACCCATAAGCAAGGGTGCAGAGAAAAAGATCAGCGAGTGCCTTCATAAACTTACCGAGGAAGATAAAACCTTCAGGGTTTCTCATGATACCCTGACCAACGAGTTGGTTATTACGGGCATGAGCACACTTCATTTACAGATAATGATCAGCCGGTTAAAACGACGTTTTGGAATCGATGTAGAGACCCATACCCCAAAAATTCCTTACAAAGAAACTATTACAGCCGGGGCACAGGCACAGTATAAGCACAAGAAACAATCAGGTGGACACGGACAGTACGGAGAGGTACATATCAGGATTGAGCCACTGCCGAGGGGAGCCGGGTTTGAGTTTGTCGATGAGATAGTGGGTGGAGTCATCCCCCGTCAATACATCCCGGCCGTTGAAAAGGGGATTCAAGAGGTTCTTCACAAAGGTATCTTGATCGGGTATCCTATTGTAGATGTACGGGTACGGTTGTTCCACGGCTCTTATCATGATGTGGATTCTTCCGAAGCTGCTTTCAAGATAGCGGCCTCACATGCCTTTCAGGATGCCTTCAATCATGCCAAACCTGTGCTTCTTGAGCCGATGGTAAATATCGAGGTTACAATCCCCGCGAAATTTATGGGTGAAATTACAGGAAATCTTTCCAGTCATCGCGGACACATCAAAGGACTGGATTCTTTAGGGGATTTGCAGGTCGTGCGGGCTTCCATTCCTATGTCATCCGTAGCTAATTATGAAACGGAACTGAAATCCATGACTGGCGGCCAGGGTTCATTTACCATGGAATTTTCACACTACGACATCGTGCCAGCCCACCTCATGCAATCCATTATTGCCCAGGCCCAGGCTACCCATGCAAAATAGGCATAGGGTATTTGTAATGCTCAACACAAAGGCGCAAAGGGTACAAGGAAAAATTCATTGCTTATGAAAGGTGATGCATTTCAGCAATAAGGAATTTGTTACCACAGACACAGAGGAAAATGCCATTGCTAGTCCTGCATACTCGGGCTTCAGGCTTATACCAAAAAGTGGATACATAACACCGGCCGCAATGGGAATTCCAATTACATTGTAAAAGAATGCCCAAAACAAATTCTGCCTGATCTTGGACAGTGTTCGCCGGCCCAATTGAATTGCCTTTACAACATCCATCATGTCATTTTTTATTAAAACAATATCCCCGGTTTCCTTTGCGACATCAGTCCCCGCGCCGATAGCAATGCCCACGTCTGCCTGTGCAAGCGCAGGGGCATCATTGATGCCGTCACCAAGCATACCGACCTTCAGCCCCTTTCCCTGAAAATTCTTTATAGTCTCCATCTTTTCTGCAGGTAAGACTTTCGCACGGTACTCCTCAATACCCACCTCCGATGCCACTGTCTTTGCCACTAACTCGCTATCGCCCGTTATCATCATGGCACGTATGTTCATTTGTTTTAGTTGTATCACAACGTCCTGTGCATTTTGCTTTATTTTATCCATAAGACCCAGGACACCGGCACATCTGCCATCGTATGCCACGTACATGAGGGATTTTCCCTGTGCCTCTAGTTCCTCGACCTTATTCTGTAGTCCGTCGCTTTTCACGCCGCGAGAGGTCAAAAGCCCCTCGTTTCCAATCAGTAAAACCTTTTCCTTATAGCGGCAGATAATACCACGCCCTGTTTCTTCATGGAAATCCTGAACTGCATCCCATGCGAGACCTCTTTCTCGCGCCTCATCCACCACCGATTGGGAGAGGGGATGGTTTGAAAGGGCACACCCCGCTGCCGCAAGGATAATCAACTCAGATTCAATAACCATATTTGAAGGTGCAATATCGGTTATCACAAAGCGTCCCTCGGTAATGGTGCCCGTCTTGTCGAATACCATGACATCGAGCCGTGCAATTTCCTCAAGGGCGCTGGCACGTTTGATAAGGATGGAGTGATCAAGACCCACACCACTTCCCACCATAATGGCCGTTGGGGTGGCGAGTCCCATGGCGCACGGACATGCAATTACCAATACGGCAATTGCCATCTTTAAAGCCCGGACAAAGGGCTGCTGTCCGGCAGTATCATAGAACACAAAATACCAGCAGAGAAAGGTCGCTAGGGACAAACCTACGACGATGGGAACAAATATGTTGGATACCCGATCTGCAAATCGCTGGATAGGGGCCTTATCCATCTGGGCATCTTCAACCATAGTGATAATCTGCGATAAAACGGTTTCTTCGCCCACCTTTGTGGTCTTCACCATTAAAACACCCGTTTTATTTATGGTTGCCCCTATGACACTGTCACCTTTCTGCTTCACAATGGGCACAGACTCACCTGTTACCATGGATTCATCCACCGATGAGACCCCTTCCATAACCACACCATCCACAGGGATGATTTCGCCTGCCCTGACTGCCACAATATCCCCCGCATGAAGAGAAGAGGCACTAACCTCTGTCTCTTTTCCTTCCGTTGACAACAACCGCGCCTTATCGGCCTGGAGTTTTACCAATTTCTGAAGCGTATGACTTGCCCTTCCCTTCACCCGTTCTTCCAGATACTTTCCGATGCGGATAAAGGTAATCAGCATCACTGCCGTCTCGAAAAATGCGTGACCTGCCATACCGAAGGCGCCGAGGACAGCAAAGATACTGTAGATATAGGCGGACAAGACACCCATCGAAACCAGCACGTCCATATTGGCAAAAAGATTCCTGATGGACTTGTAGGCGCTCACAAAGAAATCCATCCCCGGTCCCAACACTGTCAAGGTAGCAATAATCATCATTATATAAGGCATGTAGTTATGTATTGAGGCGGGCATGGGTACATACATCAGTACCATCATGGCAGCGGAGGCCACGATACTCAGGATGAGCCATCCCATCTGAATGGATGCCTGAGAGGTTTGGTCCAGGCGAACCCGTTCTTTGGCTGTATAGCCAATCTCTTTCACGTATCTTGTGATTTGAGTCTTGTTTGTGACGTTAGCATCATAGGTCACAATCCCCGTTGCACGGGAAAAATTAATCCGGGCCGATTTAACCCCTCTTAGATCCTTTAGTCTTCGTTCAATTGTCATGGCACAATTGACACAGTGCATGCCAATAACATCAAATTTTATTGTCTGCTCAGCCATTTTGTCTTGGTATTCCTGTATCCTGATTTTCTTCTGCTTTATTTGTTCTATTGCGGAAGTGATTTTCAAATCTTCTATCATTTTAAGTAAAAGTATTATATAGTATTATGTTGTGTTTTCAAAGAGATTTTCCATAGAGTCTGGCGTCAGACGAAACCGGTTACACGTACATTCCTGAGAATGTAAACAAAAAGGAGATTTGAATGAATATCTATGTGGGCAATTTGGCGCGTGAAGTAACCCAGGAGGACCTGGAAGAGGCTTTTAAAGCCTTTGGACAGGTTACATCAGTAACAATTATTAAAGATAAATTTACTGGTGAACCGAGGGGATTCGGATTTATTGAGATGCCGGGAAAGGCTGAAGCCCAGGCGGCAATTGTCGGTATGAACGGCAAGGAGTTGAAGGGTCGGCCGCTGAACGTCAATGAAGCTCAGCCGAGAACTGACCGAGGTGGTGGGCGCGGTGGCGGACGTGGTGGTCGTGGTGGCGGCTATGGCGGAGGTAGAGGAGAAGGGCGAGGCGGTAGTAGACGGCGCTTCTAGATTATGATTTCATACGAATAAGAGTTTTCAGCTAAATACATTTGAGAATGCAGGATTCACAGATAAAACAATTTGTGAATCCTGTGCTTTTTGCAGATATTCTTAAAAACTTGTAATCGGGTAAACTGCGCCGATTGGGAAAAAAGAGCTGAATCATAACAAATCACCACTTGCCACAGTCCATTAACAAAACTTCCAATGATTGCTTAATTCGGTACTCTATTATTTTTACGCTTGACATAATACAAGCAAAGATGCTAAATAACAGCAATTTTATATCGTTCAATTGAATATATATTTGGAGGAATACATGAAAACAACTGTCTTAAAAAGGGGATTGTTCAGTTCAATTTTGACTGTTATTTCGATTCTTATTTTAAGTTACGCTTCTCAGGCTGCGGACAACAAAGACTGTCTCAAAAAACCATCAATTACCATTATCCAAAACGATGGAAACTCTGTGCTTGGTTGTATCAGTGCAGGGAACGAAGATATAAATGAGTTTGGGAAATTACCGGGAATTGATAGGAATTTTGTCTCCTCGTCACCTGCGATTGTATCGTATACCGGTTTTTCAGGTTTTGAAGTACCTTTAGATGACGGGAGCACTGCATTAGTTCATACCCCCCTGACATCTTCTGACGCAACCACTCTTTATGTAACTTTTCGATCAAGTCAGGAAATGCCTTTAAATGAGGTAGAATGGAAATTATTTAAATATAACCAGGATTTAGTACTGAAGAAATATGATTCGAGAAAAATAAATTATAATGATTTCGAACTGGATCCAAATTCTTATTATTTTTCTTCGTGGACTCCCAATCCGGATGATGGTGATAAGCCATTAGTTGAGGGATTGTATCTTTGTAAGGTGACAGTAAAAGCAAAAAAATCTACACTAAAAAGCACTGTTAAATTTAAATTTGAGGTTACTCAATAATTCCTGATGAACATCAATATCAGAAATATCAGATTGAACCTCATTGCGGGTTCAGGTTTGCAACCTTTGCAACTTGAACCCGCAAAGTCTCTCCTGTTCTGCAATGGCTTATAAAATAATCTTTAAGAACGAGTTTCTGGGAAAATAGGAGATCTTCAATAGTCAACAATGTGAACCATCACAAAAAGGCGCATTTTTCGACCTCTGACAGTTGCAGAGGGTTACCTGCCTTTTCTCGGTAACCGCAAATTTAAGGGGTTTATATTCTGTTCTCACATGGGAACCGTCACAGAACGGAAGGTCGTTTGATTTTCCGCAACTGCACCACCAATAAGTTCCCGGCTCTAATTCTATGGTAACAGGCATCTCTTTTCCTCCTTTCCCGAATCCTTCATTTTGATTATGATTAATTTTTGGGCTCACTTTGTTTAAGATGGGCAATTACTTTCCCAATTCTTTCTCTTACTTTCTTGTAATCGATCTTTTCCCATGACTCTAATATTGGTGATAAAGAGTCTGTCCATAGCTTTTGCCTTCTCTAACAACATTTTATCTGAAGCCGTATGGAGATCGAGTTCTTTAGCTGTTACAACCTCGTGTCCAAGCTGCCTTAAAAAATCTACGGTTATTTTGTATATATCGTGGTCAATTAACAATTTCATCAGCTTACTTCCATGTATATCTCTTCCTTTCTAATCAAATCCAGCCGGGTAGGGTGGATTAAGGCGCTGTCTCTTGCGCCGAATCCACCTCCCTGTTGGTGGGTTCGCTCTGCTTAACCCACCCTTATATGTTATGGTGTCTTGCTTTACATAGCAATGAAAGCTTGAATAGGGCCGGTCAATGGGTGATTTTACCAAAGAAAGTCACCCTTTACGCTTGTGATCTGCGATATTGCATTACTCCCACAGATTCATCAAATAATCCTTCATTACCTCTGCCTGTTCTTCTGGCGCGCCGGGGATGTAGTCCTGAAACTCGCCCTCCCTGAAGAACTTGGGCATCTTTGTGCCAGGCTGGATGGACTGAGGATCTAGGAGCCACCGTTTTATCCAGGCTGGCTTGAGCCTTCTTTTGGCGAGTAAGAGGTCTGGCGCCCAGTCGGTTTTGTCACCCTCAGGCATCTTTTCGCCTTTCACATGACACAAAATACAGTTCACATCTTTTGATTCAAACAACTTTTTTGCTGCCAGGAGGTAGCCCGGTGACACTGCCTCTTTTGCTCCTATGTATTCTTTTTTTGTCTCAAATATATATTCAAAGGGATATGCTTCATTTTCTATCTCGGCAAAGAATCTGGCAATACTGGCGGCCTCATCATCCGGCAGGCTAAATGACGGCATTTTTATGTCGAGCCACGGCCTGAGATCAAAAGGTTCTTTTAAAAATTCGAATAACCATTCGGGCTGTACCTTCTTACCCTCACCGTATAATAACGGGGGCGCAAATACCCTTGCCTCTTCCGGCACTAACCCTTCATTTTCCACGTGGTACTCGATGATTTCGGGTGCGATATCGCCCCCAACCGCCTTTTTCCTATCCACGATCTGCAGGTTGTCTATGTACACCGTCTCACCCGCCTTACGCCCTAACTTTTCATTATTCTCCCAGAGTTGAAAATAGATCCCCTCATTCTCTTCCAGCTTTATCATCCCTGCCACTTCAATCTCTCCCGCAAGATGCAATCTGTCCAGGTCGAGCTGATGGCAGCCAATGCAATTGTATTTCCCAATTAATCTCTTCCCTTCCACGATTGCCCGTTCTTTTCCTGTTAGCCTGGCAACATACTTTTCCGGTAATTTTTCCTCTCTCAGCCCTGTTAGTAATACTACCAATGACTCTATCTCCTCTTCTTTTAATCCAAAATCGGGCATCTTCAGGCGGTCTTCCGGTTTTTTATACTTCCCCTCATCAAACTGCCTGGGGTCGTGCAGCTTTGCGCGTAACCATGCCTGCCTTGCCTTTCCCACGTTTTCGGTGAAATGCCTAAGCCCTGCCTCGCCCAATATCTTCTTTTCTAATAATCCAAAATCAAAGAGGGTTACCGGTTTCGACCCGATAGCAGATAGTTCGGTCCCTATCTTCCCCAGCCCTTCCATGCCTTTTATCTCATGACAGCCAAAGCAGCCGTATCTCTTGATCAGTGCATCTCCTGCTTGTGAGAGTTCTTTGTCTTCCAGCCACCTTGCATCCGGTAATGTCTCCGTTACGGTGCCCCCACCTGTTTTCTGTATCAAATATGTGGCAATGAGATGTGCCTTTTCCTGGTTCAATCTGAAGCCGGGCATGCGTGTGAGGGGTTCCTTTGACTTTGGGTTCATAATCCACTCCGCCAGATACCCATAGTTTACCTTTTGTCCAATCCGTGCGAGGTTGGGGGCAACCCCCCGTTCTGCGTCTTCTTTATAACTGTGACATGCCAAACACCCAATCTGTTCAAAGAGGAAATCACCCTGTGATAATTGCTCCTCGTTAAAGGCCGGTATCCCATCGGTGGTCTTTTTTTCATCGGCATGTTGCCAGAGATATGCAGCTATGGCCCGTGATTCTTCAACAGAAAGTTTGAAGTCGGGCATTAACGTGGTAGGCCTGAATTTTTTAGGATCTTTTATCCAGTCTGTGATCCATCCGGCTTTTACCTTGTTCCGTAAATTTCGCAAACCCGGGCCGATTGTCCTGTTTTTATCCTCGCCAAAGCCCGTTGTTTCATGGCATCCGTGGCAACCCAGGTCTTCAAACAGCCTTTTGCCCTTCCAGAGTAATTCACCACCTTTTACTTCCCTGCCTTCGTTATGGCATCGTATGCATGACGCCTGAGTCATCTTTCCACGACAAATCGGAGTAAGCCAGTATTCAACCTCACCATGTGCCTTCTCTACGCCTGACGTGGCACTCGCCTGCCCCTCGTGACAAAGCACACAGCCAAATCTTTCCGGCGGGTGATTGCCTAAATACAATTGCCGGTCAGGGTGGCTAGCGTACGGTTGTTCTGTAGATATGCCTTCTGGCCTATCTACACCTACATGACATGACATGCACCGATCGACAATATTTAAATCCTCCATATGGGTTTGGTAAACTTGCAAGCTTGGGTGGGTTTTCTTGAAGGTATTCAACTGTGTTTTGTATCTTTCTATGCCAGCGGTATAAGTATCTAACTCTTCTGTATATTTATCGATGTCGTGTCTGAGAACGGCCAGTCTTGCCGTTATGGATGCAGCTTTACCTTCCAGATCCTTAATCTTTGCGGTAAATTCCTTACCCCTTTCCTCTAATTCCAAAAGCTCATGCCTGACTTGTTCGTTCTGAGTCTTTCCATAGAGATATTCCTTCTCCATGCCTTCATTCCTGGCAACTATTGTCTGAAACTTCAGGGTCTCTAACTCATTATTCAGTGTCTTTTGTTCTTCTGATAATTTCTTGTATTCATTTTGTATCGATGGTTTTTTAAACTCCTCCCATGCTCGTTCCAGATGATTCTTTGTTTCTCTATATTTCGTCTGTACGTCTGGACTTTCAAAATTTGCCCGTTCCTTTTCGTAGTCCTGCTTGACTTTTTCGTACTCTAAGCGATAGAACTGTTTCTGGTATTTCTTCCACGGTCGTCTGTCAACAGTCTCGTTTACAATTGCCCATGCTGTGATTCCTACAAGGATGAAACTAACCATGACAAAGACTAACAGGTATGATTTGTCCTCTTCTTTTTTTGTAAAACGTGGATTTTTGCTGGTTAACATACTTTTTGTGTTTAAAAGGAATTTCAAATGCAGAGCGAAGCGCCACTTCGCTCTGCTTTAAACAGTATAGGAATTTTCATTTTATTTATACGGTTTTTAGGATATCTGATAGCCTCTCAAGGCTGGTTCAATCTTGCAGATTGAACCATATATTTTGAATGGTACTCTAATGCTCGGTCTTGTGCTGTGAGACGGAATTATACCAAATATTTCGGTTCAATCGAGGACGATTGAACCAGCGAAGGCGTTAAATTTATATATTAAACCACGGTGTTACCCAGATATATTTTACATGGAATACCAGTCTCAAGAATACCTTTATGGGCAGGGCTAACATGGATAAGAAAAGAAATGCCACAATGGAATATCTCATAATGCCAAGTTTTTCTAACATCACACTTCCTTTTGCCCTCAGAAAATGATATGGAATTGTCATGCCCATGAAGAAATATCCGATTACCACTGCACCACCGAGGATACAACCCAGGAAAGATTTGGAATGAACACCGATGAAACTGGTCAGATCGTAGCTGGTTTCTGCTACGATCCGATGCGGATCCCATTCCTGCCAGGGCCAGAACCAGAGCCAGCCCGGCCCACGCATGAAGACACCGACAATAATCAGCAATATCCATAAGATATGGAACCCAAAGCAGAAGGTAAGCATGGCAAACTTCCGTTCCCTGAAGGTATAGTATCCATTCCCCTTTGGGTTAAAATCCACGAAAGGTATGGCCATCAGTCCGATGATAATAAGCACGGGAAAAACGACCCCCGCAATCCATGGATCAAAATAGACAAGCATTTCCTGAAGCCCCAGGAAATACCATGGCGCCTTTGCGGGATTCGGGGTCATGGTAGGGTCAGAGAGTTCCTCCAGTGGTGCATCAAGCAGGATAGACCAGACAATGAGGATGATCATACAAATGATCGCCGCCAGAAATTCTTTTCTTACCAGATATGGCCACGTGGGTATTTCACTTTCGGATATTTCTAAGTCTTTTTCCTTTGCAAGTGTAGGGCCTTTAATAAAGGCCAGTGCCCTGTATCTGCCTTTGTCTTTTGGTTCTTCCATTTTGTTATCAATCTTTTCCATATTTTGCTATAGGGACTTGTATTTTTAAATTTTTATTCTTCCGAATAGGCAAAACGCCTCATCGTGATGGCGTTTACCGGGCAACGCTTGACGCATAGCCCGCACCTGATGCACTTTTCTTCGTCAATAACCATAACGGCATCCCAATCGCCTGGAACGGTACTCTCACCCCTTAAGGCATCAGCAGCCACGACGTTTTTACGGGAGACCATGGAGATACAAGCGTAGGGACAAATATCAATGCAACCTCCGCATAACACGCATTTTTCGTCAATAAATATGTTGAAATGACAGAGCAGGCAGCGTCCCGCTTCCTTAAACGTATTTTTTCTTGATAGTCCCTGTTCAACCTCTGTGTTCAGATTCCACCTTTCTTCCATGGGAAGGGCATCCTGGCTTTGTCTGGGTATGGACTCATAATTGGGAATTCTTTCAGCGGGGGCTTGATCTTTATAGTAAAATTTGTAGCCTTTCCTTTCTTCCCCCGTTAAAAATTTATGGATCGACCTTGCAGCCTTTCTTCCGTCTGCTACGACCTCAATGATATTCCTTGGACCAGTGATACAATCACCTCCTGCAAACACACCCTTTCTGGTGGTCATGAAACTTTCGGGGTCTATAATCGGCATTCCCCAGTGATTGATCTCTATTCCAAACCTTTCTGACAGGAATCCGATGTCCGGTGATTGGCCAATAGCTGCTATGATCATGTCAACAGGTATAATGAAATTGCTTCCTTTTATGGGGATTGGGCGCCGGCGACCTTTTTCGTCTGGTTTGCCCAGCTTGTTTTTTATACATTCGAGGTGTGTCACCTTCAGGTCATGTCCACCGATTATTTTTACGGGAGAAGTCAGATAGTGCATCTTTATGCCTTCTTCCTCTGCCATGCTTACTTCCATTTCTCCGGCCGGCATTTCTTGTAAAGTTCTCCGGTAAATAATAGAAACCGCTCTTGCGCCCAGCCGTAACGATGACCGTGCACAGTCTATAGCGGTAAACCCGCCGCCAATAACCGCTACCTTTTCGGATACGCCTTTTATTATTCCAAGATTTGTATTTTTCGTAAAGGTAACGCCGTGCATTACTCCTTTAAAATCTTCACCGGGAATATCAAGCATCTGCGATTTATGAGCACCCGTGGCAATGTATACGGCGTTATATTCCTTTAACAAGTTATCAAACTTATCATGGGTGTCTATCGGGTTGTTTAAACGGATATCGACACCGAGTTCCTTTATCCAGTTCACAGCATCTTTTATCTTATCGCGAGGCAACCGGTACGGTGGGATACCCACACTTAACATACCCCCGGCGATCGGGAGTGTCTCATACATGACGACATCGTGTCCCTTAAATGCCAGATCATGCGCTGCAGCAAGACCTGATGGACCGGAACCTATTATTGCAACGCGCCTTCCCGTTTTTTCCTTGTGCACTGGTTTTACCGGAGACTTTTTAGAGGCGAATTCTGCCGCGCTCCTTTTCAGCGCGCATATAGAGATGGGTTTATCAATTGCCCCGCGGCGACATGCGGCTTCACAGGGATGAGTGCATACCCTGCCGAGGATATGCGGGAAAAGGTTTGCCATGAAATTGAGGCGCAGAGAGGCATCAAAGTCCCTGTAAACAATGCGTTCTATATAATTCATGGCCGGTGTGTTGACAGGGCATGCGTACTGGCAATTGATGTTCTCCCTGAACCAGTGGTCATTGGCTTTGACTATTTTGTAGTCCACGATCACTATTCCCCCTTTTGATGTTTTTCCCGTTCTATCCGTTTGTCGTTTTCAAATGCCTGTTGAAAGGTGATCCACGTAAAGAACACCAGCAGGATTATCAATCCGGCGATGGGAATATTATCAGGTTTGGTTATAATTGCCCAGACGTTTTCCATGGTTAAATTCCTGAAATTAGGACACAGATCCCGCAGATTAAAAATCTTTGCTAAAAAAGCAGGGTTTTATAAATTTTGTACACAGATCCCACAGATAGAAACTAAATAATCTGTGAAATTTCATAATCCAAAATCTGTGTAATCTGAGAAATCTGTGGTTTTAAACTCTTTTAATAGGTATGAGGCCTCGCCTCGTTAGTTTTTCTTCTATTTATTTATATTCGTGTAAATTCGTGTTCATTCGTGGCTAAACTTATTATAGCGGCCCGGAAATGCCTCCATCCTTGCGGATCCTCCAGAAGTGCACCATCATAAATATGCTGATGATTAAGGGTAACCCGATACAATGCCATACGTATGCCCTTAATAGGGCATTTCCGCCTACCAGTGAACCGCCCAGGAGGGCAAATCTTATATCATTATACGCCGTCATTCCCATTTGTTCCCCAAAAGGTCCTTCATGTCCGAGCAGGGGTGTTGATCTGGCCATGTTCGTACCAACCGTCACAGCCCAGAATCCCAATTGGTCCCAGGTAAGCAGATAGCCGGTAAAACTGAGAAGGAGGGTAAGCACGAGCAGGACGACACCCACACACCAGTTAAATTCCCTCGGTGGTTTATAAGAACCCGTTGCAAATACACGGAACATATGGAACCATACCGTTATGACCATCAGGTGAGCGCTCCAGCGGTGCAGATTTCTCAGGATTGCCCCGAAGGGCACCTGATATTCCAGATCTTTTATATCCCAGTATGCATCATGCACCGTAGGGTGGTAATAAAACATCAATAATACGCCGGTAAACGTGAGTACCAGGAACAGGAAGAAACTGATGCCGCCCATACACCAGGTAAATTTTAACTGGGGTGCATGTCTCTTTACCCTGGCCGGATGCAAGTGCATAAAGACGTTTGAAACGATCTTGAGCATACGGTTTTTCGGCGTGTCGGCAAAGGTATGTCTGAAGATAGACTTCCAAACCTGAGAATTAACCGTTACATCCCTGAGCATGCCGAATAATCCCTTTTCTTTCAGCATGGTTTTGTATTTTGCAAATAACTTTTCCATGTGTCTATTAAGCGTCTTGTAATTACCTGACTCGAACGAGTCGAAACATGTAGCGCGACATTTATGTCGCTGTCATGCGAACCGCAGGGGCGGGGTTACCCCGCCCCTGCCAAGGGTCGTTGCAAAATGTTTTTGTTAAACCTTTAAAAATGCCCCAGGCTTGTCCCATTCGCCGCGTTCTCCTCTGAATCGTACCCCTGCATCAACAACGATTTGTCCGTCAGTGTCCAGAGCAACCTTAAATCTTTCCATGGGCCTCGGAGCGGGGCCTTCAATGTTTATTCCATCAGGTGTGAACCCGCTTCCATGACAGGGGCATTTAAATTTACCCTCTGATGCAAGCCAGTTAGGGGTACAACCAAGATGGGTGCATTTTGCCTCGATTACATAAAGTCTGTTGGCTTCTCTGACGATCCATATCCGGAACTGTTTTTTCAACCTTTCACTTACCCCCGGGGTGTATTGGGATGGATATCCAATTTTATATCTTGTTGGCGGTTCAATAATAGTCCTGGGGAAGAAGAACCTGACAACTGCACCAATTAGCGTTGTGAGAAATATCCCAATAAAACCCCATCCCGTGAAGTACAGGAATTTCCGGCGATTTATTGTGGTTTCTAGATTTTTTGTTGCCTCTACCATGGCACCAATGGATTTACGTGTATGATGCAGATGTGCGCAGAGAGTAAAGTATCTTGAGAAGAAAAACGAAGGTCACAGAAACTCTTATTAATCGTATATTTATTTTGTCTGCGTTTCAATTAAATAAATGAAAATTCCTATACAAATAAATTATGTGGACAAGAAATGCTGTCTAATATTCTATTGATTATTTATTGAATGCTGGTAGTATATTGAAACATAAAAATCCTGTTGGAAATTCGATACATCTGCAATCCGATGCGTTTGGAGGAAGGAGAATACCCGATGGTGGATATATTAGCAAGAGATATTATTCTTATTATTTATATGTTGTGGTTAATCATCACGGGGGTATTAGTCTTTTTTATGCAGGCAGGGTTTGCCTTTTTGGAGAGCGGGCAGGTTCGTTCGAAAAATGCAACCCATGTCTATATGAAGGTCTGCGCAAACATCGGTTTAGGTACACTGGTTTGGTGGTTGTTCGGATTTGCCATTTTTTCCGGTAATTGGAACTATTGCCTTCTAGGGGTAACTGATCCGGGAAATGTGGACAAATTGAATGTATATGGGCATTGGTTTACCATGTGGGGTTTTTGTCTTGTCTCATGCTCCATCGCTTCGGGTTCCATAGCAGAGAGGTTCAGTTTTAAGGCATATCTTATCTATGTGGTTCTCTATTGCGGGTTTATGTATCCATTTTTTGGATGGATGGCATGGTCGGCAGGGCCGTTATTGCGATGGGGCTACGTAGATTATGCGGGTTCTGTGGTGGTGCATTTTCAGGGTGGTCTGACCGCCCTTATCGCTGCAATGATTGTTGGTCCGCGGGTGGAGAAATATGCCCGTACCAGTAAAAAGACATGGCTGTTTGAGTTCGGCCGAGGGGAATGTTATACAATTCCCGGGCACAATGTTTCACAAATGATGCTCGGCGTATTTATATTGTGTGTATGTTTTTATGGGTTTAATGTAGGGTCGGTACTGCTGGGGTCGTTATGTGAACCAACCAGTGCGGTAACAGCGCGGAAGATGATTGATGTCCTCGTCTCTGATTTACCCACGACTACCATCAATGTCACGATGAGCATGGCTGGTGGTATCCTCGGGGCGATGTTTGGGGGGTGGTTAGTGAATAGAAAACCAGACCCGCTCACCACAGGAAATGGGGCAATAGCCGGCATGGTGTCTATCTGTGCTGGTGTTGGCTTTACCCATCCCGGTTTTGCTATTGTTGTGGGTGTGATCAGCGGGGGGATTATTCCACTGGTGGTGAAGTCGCTGGATAAGATTGGGATTGATGACACCGTTGGCACGTGCGGGGTGCATTGCACCGCCGGGGCTATTGGGGGCATTGCAACCGGTGTAATGGGACTTATACGTCCGACCTATCATGGCGTAAGTTGCCACATTGGTATACAGGCCCTGGGTTTTATCATCTGTATTGCTTATGCCTGTCTGTGCTCGATCATTATTTTTGGCGGACTCAAAGCCGTGGGGCTGGGCCGTGTGGATGAGGAAGAAGAGACCATGGGGCTGGACATTTCTGAGCATATGACACCAACCTATCCGGAATTTGTTTCATCCGGCGGTTTAAAAGGATATTAAGATATGATAGCCGTCTTAAAATCGATACCGTTTTTTCCCCTCCTAGCCCTTGTAATACAAGGGCTATTTTTTTCCTTACATGCCTCAGGAGAAATAAACGGGAAAAAATCCTCTATTGGCATTTGGGAAAAACCACGTTATGAACAAGCCAAACAATATATAGAAAATGGGGTAATCGACCGGGCTATACCGGAATTGGAAAAAATAGCCGGGCTTTATCCGGATAACGTGGAAGTTCATGCATATCTCGGATGGGCCTATAGTCAGAAAGGGTTAATTCCTGACTCAGTGGAAGAATTTCAAAAGGTCTTACAGCTAAATCCTAATCTACAAAAAGAAACCTTTGATTATCCGATGGTAAAAGATGTCCCTGCTGTGGTTAAGGAGTTTACTACAAATTTTGAAGACTTGATTGTTTGGATTGACGGATTTTCTGGTGCACATGAAGTACTGGGTTCATGCTATGTGCAACTGGGAAGGTTGCGAGATGCCTTAAACGAGTATAAGAAAGTATTAAATCTGAAATATGGCCACGGTAAAAAAGACCTGGCTGTTGATGGAGAAGAAATAATTTCAGTAATTGACCAGGCCATAAACGAATATGAGGAAGTTTTAAGGTTAAAACCAGATTGTGTGGAAGCCTATATTAAATTAGCATGCGCCCATGCCGGGAAAGGGATGCTGGATATATCCATTACAGATATGAAGAAGGCGATAGCCCTTGAACCTGACAGAATAGATGCACACGTCTACCTTGGTTGTTTTTATGCAATGAAGTGGATGATGGACGAGGCCCTAAATGAGTTGGGTGAGGCAAAAAAGGTCCGAGACTGTATCTTTGAGAATCTCATTACGGAGGGGGAACGTTGCATCAACGATGGAGTGTTTGACAACACAATAGCTGTGGCAAGGGATGCCATCAAGGTATACCCCGGGAATAAGAAGGCATATTGGCTGCTTGCAACCGCATATGGTAAAAAAGGTGAAATGGATAAAGCGATTGAAATATGCAGAGAGATTGTTCGTATGTACCCGGACGACGTTCACGCCTATGTGTTTCTCGGGTGGATTTATGTGCAATGCGACTTGACCGAAGAAGCGAAGGACCTGGTAGAAGGGGCGATTCGCAGAGAACCTGGGAATGCCGAAATCCGGGCGCTGATGGCTTTTCTTTATGCCTCCCAAGATCTGGTAAATGAAGCGATAGCGGTGTGTAACATGATTATTGAATCCGCGGAAAATAATGACATGATAGAAAGTTATGGTTGGATTAAAGGTAGGGTACCTTCGATTGAACAAAAATTCAGGGAGGTAACGGATATTTTAGAAATAAAATCCGATTATACAGAGGCCTATGTGTGCTTAGGGTGGTTACATTCAAAAAATGGAGAACACGAGAAGGCAACCGCTGCATTTAAAAAAGCTGTTGAATTAACGCCAAATTCATATAATGCCCATCGTTATCTGGGGAACCTGTACGTGCAAAGTGGGAAAATAAAAGAAGCGCTGGACGAATATAATAAGGCATTGAATATTCTATCAGGCGTTGCTTTGCAACAATGAGCGGGGGCTAATCCTCATACCAACAAAAACGTTTGGAACCACAGATTTCATAGATAAAAAGCCATTGTAGGGTGCGTCCTACGCACCAAAACAATCCAACGTATGGATGGTGTGTAGGACGCACCCTACACAAGCTGAAAGTAATGATGGATAAGACAGCCTTACTGCTGAAAATATTTTTTAATAAATATTATTGCAGTAGGGCTTTTTTATTTTAATTTTAGCATTTTTAAATAATTTAATAAATATGATAATACGATACAATTTTTGGAGCATCGCAGATGAATCCATTTTTATCAATTAGGAGCAGATTACTTACCTTTGCACTCTGTATCTCGCTTATCCCTATTGCGGTAACTACAACGATATACTACCTCTATGCCAGAAATGCCTTAAAGTATAGGATCTTTGAGGATTTGGGGGCAATTGTAGAGTCAAGAAAGCAGCACGTCCTGTCTTTTATGGAGAGAATTGAGATACGCACGGAAGACTTCAGCACCGACGGGTTCATAAGAAGGTGTTTTGAAACGATTATTTGGAAAGGAAATCCTAAACAGGGTGCAGTAGTTCGCTTAAATAAATATCTCCTAAAGAAAAAGCTGCCGCTCAACCGTCATCTTATAGCAATAGCCCTCGTGGATAAGAATGGCAGAGTGGTCTCATCCACAGATGAGAGGTTAATTGGTAAGGATTTTTCCAGATACGATGTATTTATGCAAGGCATGCGAAAGAGTTATGGTGAAACGAACGTTGGTCAGCTACAATACTTTCCCGACCTCGGTACAAAGTGCACATTGGTCTCAGCCCCAATTATTGCAAAACAAGGGGTTGAAACGCTTGGTGTGATTATCAATGCTTATTCCCTTTCAGCGCTGAATGAGATTACAACTAGCCGTGCCGGAATGGGAGAGACCGGAGAAGTATATCTGGTGAGTAGAGGTAAGTTGATGATTACTCAGTCAAGGTTTATGGATGATTCTGCTCTCAAACAGGTAGTGGACACAGAACCAGTCCGTAAGCTCATTGAAGAGGGAACAACAACGGTTGGTATCTACCGGGATTACAGGGGAAGGCCAGTTGTTGGTGCCTCCGTATATTTACCCAAATATGGCTGGATACTTTTGGCAGAATTAGATAAGGCGGAGTCCTTTGCACCATTAAAGAGATTGGGTCTTGTTGCGTTGTTTTTTGGCGTAGTGAGCACTGTCGCTGTTACCGGCTTAGGAATTTCCTTTGCCGTTTCAACGTCAATTCCCATCAGGGATTTAAAGGATGCCGCGGAGAGATTTGCAGACGGAGACTTAGATTATCGGGTAAAGGTGACCCGCAAGGACGAGATTGGTGTCCTTGCCAGAAGTTTTAATGCTATGGCTGAGGAACTCAAGAGGGTAATCACTGATCACAAGCGTGTCGAGGCGGTGTTGAGGGAATCCGAACAAAGATTTAGAACTATTTTCGACGGTGCAACCGATGGTATACTGATCGCTGATACAGAAACCAAAAGATTCTACACAGGCAATAAAGCGATTTGTCAGATGCTTGGTTACCCTGCCGGAGAAATTAAAAATTTAGGAATCGTGGACACTCACACAAAGGAAGACCTGCCCTTCGTTATAGAACAGTTTAAAAAACAGGCAAAGGGTGAAACTGCATTGGCTAAAGATGTTCCTGTGAAACGAAAGGACGGTAATATTTTCTATGCTGATATTAATACCTCTCTCGTAACTTTTGATGGAAAAACATATCTCATGGGTATCTTTAGGGACGTCACCGAGCGCAAACGGGCAGAGGAGGCATTGCGGAAGAGTCAGGCCAGTCTTGCCAATGCCCAGAGAATCGCCCACCTGGGAAATTGGGAATGGGATATAATAAGAAATGAATTACACTGGTCGGATGAAATTTATCGTATCTTTGGTTTAACTCCTCAGTCATTTGGAGCCACATATGAGGCATTCCTGAATTCTGTTCATCCTGCCGACAGGGAATTTGTAAAAAAATCCGTCAATGAGGCTTTATATGAAAAAAAGCCTTACAGCATCGATCATAGCATAGTTTTGCCGGATGGCTCAGTTTGCATTGTCCACGAACAGGCCGAGGTTCTCTTTGATAATACCGGTAAAGCGATTCAGATGAATGGAACGGTTCAGGACATTACCGAGCGCAAGCGGATAGAGGAAGCGCTGAAGGTACTCAACGACTCTCTGGAACAACGCATAGCAGAACGAACGGCGGCGCTGGTAAAGGCAAACAACGAACTCAAAGTGGAAATTACAGAGCGCAGGCGGGTAGAAGAAGAGCTTCGCAAGTTATTTAACGCTGTTGAACAAAGCTCATGTTCGGTTGTAATTACGGATGTAAGGGGTAACATCGAATACGTAAATCCCAAATTCAGCCGGGTAACAGGTTACGCACCGGAAGAAGTAATCGGGCAAAACCCCCGTATCTTAAAATCCGGCGAGAAACCACCCGAAGAATATAAATATTTATGGGACACTATTACTTCCGGCGGAGAATGGGAAGGAGAATTTCATAACAAGAAAAAAAATGGTGAGCTTTATTGGGAGTATGCATCCATTTCACCTATCAGAAGCCCTGAGGGTGTCATTACCCATTTCGTAGCGATTAAGGAAGATATCACAGAGCGCAAGCGAACAGAGGAAGAATTGAGGAAACAACGCGATCACCTTGAATTTCTTACGAATCGGCTTGCTGCCACCAACAAAGAGTTGGAAGCGTTCTGCTATTCTGTATCGCATGATTTACGCGCGCCGTTGCGGGGCATCGATGGTTTCAGTAAGGCGCTGATGGAAGACTACTCTGACAAGCTGGATGCACAGGGGAAAAACTACCTCCAGCGTGTATGCGCGGCCAGCAACTATATGGGGCAACTTATCGATGACCTGCTGAATCTCTCCCGTATAACCCGCAGCGAAATGATCTGTAAAAAAGTCGACCTGAGTGCGCTGGCGAAGAAGATCGTGTCGGAACTCCTGGAGGCAGAACCGGGACGTCAGGCGGACTTTGTTATTGCTGAAAAATTGGTTGTCGATGGTGATCCGCGATTATTAGGGATAGCGCTTAAGAACTTACTCAGTAATGCATGGAAGTTTACCAGAAAGCGTCCGCGGGCAAGGATAGAACTTGGCGTTAAACCACACGACGGACAAACGGTGTATTTTGTGCGTGACAATGGTGCCGGATTCGACATGGCCTTCGTCAACAAATTATTTGGCGCATTTCAGCGCCTCCACTCAACAACGGAGTTTGAGGGCACCGGCATCGGGTTGGCCACCGTGCAGCGCATTATCCATCGCCACGGCGGTCAGATTTGGGCTGAAGGTGCAGTGGATCAGGGGGCAACGTTCTATTTTACGATTTGAGATTGCAAATTTGGGAGCAATAATTTACAATTTCTGTTAGGAATTTCAAAACAGCTCTGTAGTGGCAATTCATGAATTGCCACTGCACTATTAAAGTTGCCGAATGCCTGATTCAACGACAAGTCATCGTAGGGTGCGTCCTACGCACCAAAACACTCTCCAACGTATGGATGGTGCATAGGACGCACCCTACACAAGCTGTTATAAGGATTCATGCAAAATGTTTCGGTTCAATCGGGGACGATTGAACCAACGAAGATGGTAGGAGCCAACTCCTGTTGGCGACTTGTGGCGCTTGCAATCCGTTGTGATAACCAATCGCCGTCAGGAGACGGCTCCTACCGGTGTGGTTTACCTGCTCGTTCCCAAATTCCGTTTGGGAACGCAATGGGTAAGAAACTCTGTTTTCGGGAAATCAATCGATAAAGTTTCTGGCAGTTAAGCAGTCAAAAGTTGATGCCAACCCCAACCTGATTTATAGCGATATTCGTTGCCAGTCTTGATATGGCAAATGAGCGTAATTATGACAAATCAACAATCTATGAGATCAAATACGCAATCCAAAGTTATCCTGCTTGTAGAAGACAATCCAGACGATGTAGAACTGACACTGCGTGCATTCAGGAAGTACAATATTGCGAATGAGGTGGTAGTGGCAAGTGATGGAGTCGAAGCGCTGGATTATCTCTTCTGCAGGGGTAAGTACGCCGGACGTGACATGAGTAACCAGCCGGAAGTCGTCTTGCTGGATTTGAAACTGCCAAAAGTGGATGGTCTGGAGGTGTTACACCACCTGCGTGCTAATGAACGAACGAAATACCTTCCCGTGGTTATTCTTACTTCGTCGAACGAAGAGCGGGACCTGATAAATGGTTACAAGCTCGGCGCTAACAGTTACATTCAAAAACCGGTGGATTTTACCCAATTCTCCGAGGCTGTGGGGCGGTTAGGGGTTTATTGGCTTCTCCTGAACAAATCTCCGATTAATACAGGAGGAAGGCATTAAATGAAAAAACCACTCCGCGTATTGATTGTGGATGATTCAATGGACGACATTGAATTGATGCTTCGTGAACTGCGGCGCGGAGGTTATGAGCCGGCATTTGAGCGAGTTGAAACAGCCTCAGCTATGAAGATGATGCTCGAAAAACAGGAATGGGATATCGTCCTTGCAGACCATTACATGCCGTTCTTTAGTGCAATTGGGGCTCTGACGCAGTTAAAGCTCAGCGGACTAGACATTCCATTTATTATCGTTTCCGGTTCTATAGGAGAGGATCTTGCTGTTTCTGCAATGAAGGCCGGTGCTCATGATTATATTATGAAGGACAATCTGGCACGACTGGTTCCGGCCATTGAGCGGGAATTGATCGAAGTGGAGGAACGGCGGAAGCGCAGGCAGGCAGAAGAGGCGTTGCGGAAAAGCGAAGCCAGCCTTGCCAATGCACAAAGAATTGCTCACCTGGGAAATTGGGAATGGGACACCGTGAAAAATGAATTGTATTGGTCTGATGAGGTTTATCGCATCTTTGGTTTCGCTCCACAGTCATTTTGTCCGACATATGAGGCGTTCCTGAATGCCGTTCATCATGATGAGAGAGAATTGGTCGAGAAATTTTTTCATGATGCCTTATACGAAAGAAAATTTAACAATATTGACCACCGTATAGTTTTACCAGACGGTACGGTGCATATTGTTTATGAACAGGCTGAAGTTATTTTTGATAATACTGGCAAGGCTATTAAAATGAGTGGAGTAGTCCAGGACATTACCGAGCGCAAACAACTTGAGAAAGAACTGCGGTCGCTGAATGAGTCTCTGGAACAACATGTGGCAGAGCGAACTGCGGCACTGGTGAAGGCAAACGAAGGACTGCGGGTGGAGATCGAAGAGCGCAAGCGGGTAGAGGAAAAAATCAAACATATGGCTTTTCACGACACCCTTACTTCATTACCTAATCGGCTATTATTTAACGACCGCCTGACACTGTCGCTGGCACACGTACATCGTACGAATGAGAAACTTGCCGTGATGTTTCTGGATCTGGACAGATTCAAAAGCATAAATGATACGCTTGGGCATAGTGTGGGGGATCTGCTACTTCATGAAATCGCTAACAGACTGAGAAGATGTATACGAGAAGAAGATACCGTTGCCCGCTTTGCAGGCGATGAATTTACTTTGTTATTGTTAGGAATTAATGAATCGGAAGATGTAAGCAATATTGCCAGAAAAATCCTCGATACTATCCAGCAGCCTTTGATGATCAGAGAACATGAACTCTATATTAGTACGAGCATTGGAATTGCCATATATCCCAATGATGGCGCAGATGCAGAAACCTTGCTGAAGAACGCCGATACCGCTATGTATCATGCCAAGGAACAGGGGAGAAATAATTATCAATTCTATACTGAAGCCATGCATGCTGCATCCTTTGAAAAGATGATTATGGAAAGGAATCTCCGCCGAGCGCTGGACCGCGGGGAATTTGTGGTATACTACCAACCGCTGGTGAATATCGGCACTGGTCAGATCGTTGGTATGGAAGCCCTCGTGCGTTGGCGGCATCCTGATCGGGGTCTGATTACCCCTGAAGAATTCCTCGCCTTATCAGAAAATACCAGGCTGATCGTTTTCATCGATGAATTGGTGTTATATACCGTCTGTGTACAATGCAAGGCCTGGCAGGATGCAGGATTTCAACCTCTGTGCATAGCGGTGAACCTTTCGGCGCATACATTCCAGCAACCCAATCTGGTAGAGACCGTTATGTCGGCACTGCAAAAAACTGGCCTGGATCCGCATTTTCTGGGTTTGGAAATCACCGAGAGTATTGCTATGCAAGATATAGAAGCTACTATTCATAAATTGAGCAAGCTGAGCGATCTGGGCGTTCAAATCGCCATCGATGATTTTGGCACAGGCTTTTCTTCTTTGTATTATCTCAAGAAATTTCCTGTTAAGAAGCTTAAAATTAGTCAGCATTTCGTAAACGGTATTGTGACCGACCAAAATGACAAGGTGATCGTGGAATCAGTAATCGCCCTGGCACAAAGTCTGAAATTTAAGGTTGTTGCCGAAGGAGTTGAGACGGAAGAACAGCTCATCTTTCTTAAGCAAAGACAATGTGACGAGATGCAGGGATATTTGTTCTGCGAGCCTTTGCCAGCTGAGGAGTTTGGGAAAATACCGACGCAGGATAAACAGTTGTGTGGCTTGTGGTAAGAGAAGGTTGTGATGGTTTTCATTATTTCTTTTGCTTCTTGAGCTGCTTCAGGAGGTTTGTTTTAAAGAAGCCTTTCTTTTTTCTCTGTCTTTTTGTTTACCCTCCTGAACCGCTGCATTTTCTTGTTCCTTCTCTCTTTTACCTTGCAACGTTAAGATCGTGGGTGGTATTGTCGATGTATGGCTTTGAGGTGTTGTTTGCTAACGTGGGTATAGATTTGGGTGGTGGAGACATTGACATGTCCCAGCATTTCTTGTACTGAACGAAGATCGGCACCATTTTCCAGGAGGTGGGTAGCAAATGAGTGTCTCAGCTTGTGTGGTGAGATGTGCCCATGGATACCGGCTTTTAAGGCACAATTTTTAACAATGACCCATACATTCTCCCTCCGGAGGGGCCTTCCTGCCTTTGAAAGAAATAAATAAGTGCTATCCTGACTGTTTTTTATCTTTGGCCTGGCGGTTTTTACATACGTTTGAATGGCATCGATTGCCTTTGTCCCAAGGGGTACGATGCGCTCCTTTGCGCCTTTGCCTCTGCACTTTACATAACTGTATTCGAGGTTAATACAGTTCATCTGAATTGCAACGACCTCTGACACCCTTGCACCGGTAGCATACAAAAGTTCAAGAATGGCCTTGTTTCTCATCCCTAATTTCGTTTTTGTATCGGGGATTGAAAGGAGATCGTCGATCTTATGGACGGGGATCACTTCTGGCAATCTCTTCCAGAGCTTTGGTGAATCGATCACCGTAAAAGGATTTCGCTGTAATTTCCCCTCCGAGAGGAGAAATTTGTATAACATACGGATGGCCACAATGGTGCGGGCGATGGAGTTGGTGGAGAGGCCGCGCTTTTTTTCAGAAATAATGAAGCTGGTGATCGTATCAGGACGAACGCTGCTAAAGTCCGATATGTTTTTAGAAAGCAGAAAAGTGGTAAATATTTGCAGGTCATGGCTGTAACTGAGGATAGTATTCTTAGATAAACCGCATTCAACGAGGAGGTAGTTTATAAATGATTCAATAAGGTCGTCCAGGATATTTGCTTCGGACATAACTTTATTAGTTCATAATTATATAACCTTGCATAAATATAGCTACAATGTACCCGGGCAGGCCTCTCGCATGAAATCTGAACCAGCCAAGAGAATAAACAGGCCACTCCTACGGGGTTAATCATCTGTAGGGGATATAATCTACCTACAAACAGTATGCTTCTGACGGAGCTAAAAGAATAATTCGCTTGTAAAAGTCCCGTAGGTACGAACTGTTTGTAGTAACTTTGTGTCCGATGTGACAGTCAAGGATATATCCAATAGTATTATCAATTTCTTTCAACCCTAACAGGATTATAATAAGATAGCCCAGGGCAACGCCCTGGGAAGGAGAAATAAACAGGAATTAACCCTGAAAGGGTTACATAAGAGTATATTAATCCCAGAGGTATTGTTCATCATATTTCACCTGATATTTATTCAAAAACTCTAAGAATTCTTCCTGAAATGTTTTATTTTTGTGATACTTTTTTGATTAATCAAAGATTGTCTATCTTTAGTGCAAAATATAATGTGAACGAGAATATTTGTTAACGACTGAAACATGATCTTCCATCCGTTGTTATTACGCTCCTTCAGAGCTTAAAGATATTGTTATACTCTTACTCAGGGCGTTGCCCTGGGCTTTCATATGCAAGCCCTTTGGGCTTTTACCTAAGTTGAACGCCCATTCCTTTTATTTTTTTGCCTTCAAGCCCAATCTTTTTTCTATGAGCCGATTATGCATTTGATAAACAGATGACCATTCGGTAAAATCCATATCATCTCCGAGCTTGCTTTCACTGAATTTCTTAAAGAAAACCGATGATTTCATCGCTTTAAATCAGCTTTGCACCAACCGGTTTTCTCCAAATAGAGTAACATCTTTATGTTTTGTATACGCAAGACTAATTGTTTTTCTTTATAAAATGAAATTCCCTATACAATCAGGTTTACAAACGCCCGGATCTCAAAACCCCTATTGCCAGTCCCAATCCAAGAATGCCCGCAAAGACAAATCCAAGAATGCCCAGTACCGGGAAGCCGTATACCATGGGGCCTCTATTGGCCATAATAATAAGGGAAGAGCCGATAATCAGGGCGGAGATAACCAGGCTAAATGAAATCCGATTACTGGATTTGTCCATCTCGGATATGAATTTTGAGAGTCCCTGGTGCTCGAATTCGATCTTTAGGGTTCCCATCTTTATCTTTTTTACAATTTCATACGCATCTTTTGGGATTATTTTAAGGATATCCAATAATTCCGAGGAGTAAAGGGTCATGTCCTTGAATATGCGTTTCGGGTCGTATCTTTCATGTACAAGCCTTTCCACTAAAGGTCGGGTATGGGCGATAGTATTAAATTCAGGGTCTAACTGTCTGGCAACACCGTCCATGGTAGCAATGGCCTTGAACAGAACATGAAATTGTGGGGGTATCTTTAGTTTATGTCGTGTCATCAAATCAACGGCTTGGGGCAATATCGTGGATATTTCTACCTGTTTTAATGGAACATCGGAGTACCGCTCAACAAAATCGCTAATATCATGTTTGAACTCCCGTATGGATACTTCCTCAGTGAAGGCACCAAGCATTTCCAATGCCTTTACAACACCATTTATGTTTCTATTGGATACAGCAATCAAAAGGTTTACTATGGCGTCACGTGCCTCTTCATCCAGCCTGCCTACAATCCCAAAATCGATAAAAGCAGCGGCATTGTCGGGAAGGATGAAGATATTCCCCGGGTGAGGATCTGCATGAAAGAATCCGTCAATAAATATTTGTTGCAGGACGGCATTTGCACCATTTGCGGCAACGGCCCTTTTTTCTTCTTCAGGATGGGGCTGGGTCAGGTAATCATTCATCCTGATACCTTTAATTTCCTCTGTAGTGACGACCTTTGGTTTGGTATAATCCCAAAAGACCCTGGGGATATGAATGGTTGTGCTATCTCTAAAATTTTTGCGAAATCTGTCGATATTGTGGGCCTCGTGGGTAAAATCAATTTCCTTCATAATAGTCTTTGAAAATTCATTGACAATGCTAACAGGGTCGTAGACCTTGAGTTCCTCCATATACCGACTGGCCAATTGGGCAAGGGTGTAAAGGATATCAATATCCGTTTCGATCATTTTACGGATATCGGGGCGCTGCACCTTCACAACCACTTCTTCATCCGTTTTGAGTCGTGCCCGATGCGCTTGCCCTAACGATGCTGAAGCAAAAGGAGCTGGGTCAAATTCGGAAAATAATTCTTCAGGGTATCTCCCAAAGGATTCCTTTATCTGCTTTCTGACGTCTTCGTAACCAAAGGGAGGGACACGGTCCTGGAGTTTGCTCAGTTCATTGCAAAGGTCTAAAGGAATCAGGTCCGGTCGAACACTCAGGATTTGTCCAAATTTTATAAATGTGGGACCGAGGTCTTCCAATACCTTCCGGAGTCGGACGGCCCGGGATTCCAGAGGTTCTGTAAAGCGGCGTAATATCCGGGTTTTGATAATGCCCCTGCCGATAACATACTCTTCTAAATGAAGTTGTTGGATGGCAAAACCAAAACCATGTTTGGTTAATATCCTCAGAATTTGGTTAAGGCGGCGTATATCACGGATCTTCTGGCCTATTTTTCGGAGTCGCATGTATTACTCGTTTCCAAAGCCTGGCAAATGAAAACAGACAGGTTTTCTAATAAATACCAAATTCCAAATTTCAAATAAATTGCAAATTACAAAGTCAAATGATCAAAATTCTTAGTTTGGAATTTGGTTAATTGGGATTTATTTGTTTTTTGATGCTTGTTATTTGGTACTTGTTATTACGTCTGGTCTTCTCTGGATTCCAGTTTTTTTATAATCTCCTCCAGTTTCTTCTGCATCTGTTGAAGTTCGTTTCGGGTTGGTATATCCAGCTTGTGGAGCACATTTTCCACAATTTTTTCAATCATAGACATAATTTCTTGTTTGCTTGATGACACTCTTTTTAATAACTCGTTTACCTGTGACTTTGCTTCGTCCTTCTTGATTTCTCCTTTCTTTACCATTTCATCAATGAGTTCTTCAATATTCTCTTTTGTCACAATCAATGAGCCAAAACCGAGGTTGATTACCTTACTGATAATATCTGTCATCATATTTTTCCTCCATGAATAAATTTATTCCAGTAAGACCAGGCCGTATATATTGACCTCTTCGTTGTTGTTTTTCAATGTTTCTATTTTTAAGTTATGATTTCTTGCTGTCTGATAGACGTCGATACCGCATGCCTCCATGGAGGGTCTGGCATCCATGGTACGGGCACAGGATGCGGTGGTTTCACAATTTTCACACAATTTGCAAGGGCCTGCCCCGAGTCCAAAGGCTTTATAAAATCCCATTGCAAACGCCATTTTTTCGATCTCAGCGGTAATGTACCGCATCTGCCAGCTCTGGTGCCCGTGGAGAAGTAATGCCTTGTTATATTCTTTGAGAATTTCTTTCATTTCTTCATGGGATGGTGAGTGGGGCGGGCAGGTGAGTTTTTTCCCGTATTCTTCACATCCGTATTTGCATTTCAATTGGACCCATCGTCCAACGGTAATTGTGTTGGGATGAATAATGACTGCCCGTTCGCAACCGAGTTCTATCGCTTTTTTGATCAATACATTACGCAAATCGTTCGGGGACTGAAGTGGTGGAAGATCGGCTTGAATTTCAGGCATTGCAGAATCCTTGATGTGCATAGGTAAAACCTCCTAAAAGGTTATTCTTGTATCCAGTGTTACTATAAACAAGGCGAGGGGTTTAATCAAATCTTTTTTCCGGAAAATGCACGCAAGGACATTTTATTGACAGTGGCAATTCATACGGTATAATCTTGTCAGAAAAATGAAATTCGGCACATAAAAATAAACAACTTCAGGGTTACTGTGTGCCACTGATGCGATATTATGACGTGGTTATGAAGGAAGAAAAGAAACATCCTACGATCAAACAGCTTCCCACCCATGAAAGACCCCGGGAAAGGCTCATTCAAAGTGGTGATGAGCACCTGACAGATGCTGAACTCCTGGGAATCATCATCCGTGACGGTACTACAAATTACAGCGCAGTTGATTTAGCCAAAAAGCTTCTCTCGGAATATGGGGACTTTCGAAGGCTGAGCTTGGCTTCGGTCGGTGAATTGTGCAAAATAAAAGGAATAGGCCCGGCGCGTGCTGCCCAGATCAAGGCGTCTTTGGCCATTGCAAAACGTTTTTCTACCATTTCGGTGAAACCCCTTCAGCAATTTAAATGTAGTAACGATATTTTTGGTCATTTCCATGAACGTTTGCGGGGAAGGAAACAAGAAATCTTTTTGATTGTCTTACTCGACAATAAAAACCGTATTATGAAAGAATTAACCATCTCTTCCGGCAGCCTGACATCCAGTATCGTCCATCCGAGAGAGGTATTCAATCCTGCAATTAAGGAGTCTGCGGCCTCAGTGGTCTTTGTGCATAATCATCCCTCCGGTGATCCGGAACCAAGCAAAGAAGACATCCAGATTACCCAACGGTTGTTAGAGGCGGGAAATATTGTTGGCATAAGGGTGTTGGATCATGTCATCATCGGAAACGAGTGTTTTGTAAGTTTCAAGGACAAGGGGATTATATCTTGACAATGACTTTTGATATGCTTATACTTGTTTTTTATCGCTTATCGATGCGCACGCCTCCACCAATAGTATTAATCCTTTGCTTTTAAATACAATTTGCTTACGAATCCGCTGTTTTGTGAAGATAGGTTTTTTTTGTAACTGTTTAGCCAGAAAATTATCGTTAGCGCCCATAGCTCAATTGGATAGAGTCACGGACTACGAATCCGGAGGTTGGAGGTTCAAATCCTCCTGGGCGCGTTTTAAAATTTCACTTAACGGGTAAACAGATAATTCCAAAAGATGTTTGAAACTACCGATACACATGAATATTTCATGAGGCAGGCTATTGCTGAGGCAGAAAAGGCTGTAGAGAAGGACGAGGTGCCCGTTGGGGCTGTGATTGTCTGCGAGAACCGTATTATTGCCCGTGCACATAACCAGCGGGAAATGCTCAGTGACCCAACTGCCCATGCCGAAATGATAGCAATAACTCAGGCTGCAGCCTATTTGCAAAACTGGCGTTTAACCGGGACGACGATCTATGTTACCTTAGAGCCTTGCGCAATGTGTGCCGGGGCATTAGTACAGGCAAGGGTAGACACGCTAGTTTATGGAACTGTAGATAAAAAGGCTGGGGCATGCACATCCGTGATGAATCTTGTCCAGGAGCCCAGGTTTAACCACCGTTTGGAAGTTATACCCAATATCCTTGCCAGCGAGTGTAAGTGTTTGTTACAAAAGTTCTTTTTGGAAAACTGTCGTACGAAATAATGTTTATCTGCTTAAACGGCTTAAGTGGTTCGTGTTATTTGAAAGACCCGGAGAGGTGCCAGAGTGGTTGATCGGGGCGGTCTCGAAAACCGTTTCTCGCTTAACAGCGGGACGTGGGTTCGAATCCCACCCTCTCCGCCAGTAGCCAGCGGGTGTTGCCTCAGACCTGTGAAAAACAAATGCGAAGTGAAAAATGTAAGTGGAAAATGCCGTTGAAAAGGGTATTTTAGAATTTGCACTTTGATATTTTATCAATAAAAGTTTCCAGGATTAAGAAGGTTCTGTTTTGCTATGATTTTTGGGAGAGGTGTCAGAGTGGCCGAATGAGCGCGCTTGGAAAGCGCGTATACCGACAAAATCGGTATCGCGGGTTCGACTCCCGCCCTCTCCGCCAGTTTTGTTATTAATAGGCCGTGCTAGATGGGGAGCTAGCGGTTCCCTGTAGCCTGCAACCCGCTATAGCAGGATCGATCGCTTTTTCGAGGGTTCACGACTATTTGCTTTATCAATGTAAGTGGTGATGAGGGCCGGATCTCATGCAATAAGAGATTGTGTGAACTTGGTCAGGTGCGGAAGCAAGCAGCCATAAGCATCGATCCTTATGTGCCGTGAGCCAGTCTGGCCTGAGCTTACTGCATGGATAAGCTAATAGAAATGGGAACGGAAAAAAGTGCACGGCCTTTTCTGCAACTCTTTGTGGTAATAGTTCTTGCTTTTCCTTTGGTTTTGGCTCACTGAAAAATCGGCGGAAGAAAGTGCGTTGCTATAGGGTAAAGGAGAAAGTATAATTAATATATTGATGAACATCGCGTTTGATGTGATTATTGAGGTGACTGTTAATGTCGTATGTTGTATTAGCCCGCAGATATCGTCCTCAAACATTTGAGGACCTGGTGGGGCAAGAGCCCATTGTAATAACCCTCAGGAATGCTATCCGTTCCAACAGGGTTGCTCATGCCTATTTGCTGGCAGGACCACGAGGGGTGGGGAAAACTTCGATGGCAAGGATATTGTCAAAGGCGCTAAACTGCCAACACGGTCCCACGGATACTCCCTGCAATATCTGTGATATTTGCCGATGCATCTCGGAGGGTAACGATATCGATGTTCTGGAGATTGATGGTGCATCCAATCGGGGGATTGATGAGGTGCGGAATATCCGGCAAAACGTTGGTTATGCCCCGTCCCGGGCTCGTTATAAAATTTATATCATCGATGAAGTCCATATGCTTACCCGTGAGGCGTTTAACGCACTTCTGAAGACACTCGAAGAACCACCGGCACACGTTAAGTTTATTTTTGCTACAACAGCAGCCAATCGTCTTCCCGAAACGGTACAATCCCGATGTCAGCGATTTGATTTTAAAAATATTTCCATCCACGATATTGAAAAGCGGCTTTTGGATATTTGTAAATCTGAAGGTGTGCAGGTCGAACCCGCTGCCATTTACATGATTGCAAGATATGCCAGGGGTGGGTTGCGAGATTCTCAGTCAGTCCTGGACCAACTCCTTTCGTTTTGCAAGGATAAGATATCTCCGGAAGACGTAAGCTTCGTTTTAGGTTGTATTGATGAAGATAAGATACAGGGCATGTTTGACAGCTTTGTAAAAAAGGATGTATCCTCTGCCTTGAGGATTGTAGATGAGGTTTTAACCGAAGGAAAGACACCTGGAGAATTTATTGATCAGTTGCTTCCGTGTGTCAGGGATCTTTTGATCTTTTCTTCCTGTGGTCAAGAGGCAACGTGGTTTGAGTTTAATGCCTCTTTCGTGCAACGATATGGAAAATCTTTTTCTTGTGATACCCTCATGTATATGGTCCAAATCCTTTCGGATGCGAAGATGCGCACGACAGATTCTCTCTTGCAGCGTATTTTGCTGGAAATGGCTGTAATTAAGTTGTGCCGGATGGAATCTGTTGGTTCATTGAATGAAATTGTAGAGAAGATTGCATCATTGGAAGAAAGACTTGTACGCTGCAAAACCGGGCCGGTGGGGAAAAATGAGGAAATAGTGCCGGTTCAAAAATCTGTTACTGCGTCAATGGTTTTGGAATCGGTATCGGAAGAATATCATACAACAGCGACTAAAAGTGGTAATTTCGAGAACCTGTGTGATGAAAAAACTGTTTGGGAGAAGGTTCTTCTCATGACCCAGAACAAAAAAAAGTCAACCTGGGCACTTTTGAAAGAAGGTCGATTTGTTGGGTTCAAGGATGGAGAAATTACCATAGAATTTCCCGGTAATTTTTCCTTTCACAAGGAAAAACTTGATCAAACCGAAGAAAAGAAACTTATCGAACAATGCGCCAAAGAGGTGGTGCAGGGAAATGTGAGACTAAAACTTGTGATATCCAAAAATGGAAATCCTGAAAAAAGAAAAGCAAATGTATCCTCAGTGCATGAATCTTCTGATCCGCAGCCGGTCGATTCTTTACTTTCTGAGCCTACAGTAAAAAAGACCCTGGACCTTTTTGGTGGACATGTCGTCAAGGTCAAATAAATAAGAGAGGAGGTCAACACGATGAAAGGTTTTGGTAATATTGCAGAAATGATGAAACAGGCGCAGAAACAGGCACAAAAAATGCAGAAGCAGATGGAAGAGATTCAGAATGATTTGAAGGAACGCGTCGTAGAGGCCAGCTCCGGCGGTGGTATGGTCACTGTGCACATGAATGGTAAACAGGAGATTCTTTCTATTAAGATTGATCCAGAGGTGGTGGATCCAAAAGACGTCCAAATGCTTGAAGACCTGATTCTTTCTGCTGTTTCACAAGCACTTAAGAAATCACAGGAGTTATACCAATCTGAAATGGGAAAAATTACAGGGGGGCTAAATATGCCCGGTATGCAGGGATTGTTTGGTGGTATGTAAGTGGCGGAAATGATTACAAAGAGTGATTTAAGAGGTTTTTTATTTTGAACGCATATCCCCATTCCGTGATAAAACTTATCGATGAATTCAGCAAGATGCCTGGCATAGGACAGAAAACGGCAGAACGTCTTGCGTGTCATATCTTAAAACTGCCGGTAGAAGAGGCTATGCAGCTTGCCTATGCCATCCGTGATGTAAAAAAGCATGCAAAGACGTGTTCGGTCTGTTTCAATGTTTCAGAAAACGATCCATGTCACATTTGCAGTGATACGTCGAGAGACAGATCTATGATTTGTGTCGTCGAACAACTTGCGGACTTTCTGACGATAGAAAAGACGGGGAAATACCGTGGCCTTTATCATGTACTTCAGGGACATATTTCTCCATTAGAGGGTATCCACCCAGAATCTCTGACAATTGAAAAACTTTTGCAGCGAGTGAAGGCTGATCACGTAAAAGAAGTCCTTTTGGCTACGAATCTCAACATGGAAGGAGATGCGACTGCTTTGTATATTCATAAACAATTGTATATCTTAGGGATTAGGACTACAAGGCTTGCGCGCGGATTGCCAACGGGAAGTTATCTTGAATATGCAAATACGGCGATTGTTGCCGATGCCATCAGTGGTAGAAGTGAGATGTTAGGAGTTTAAGTTCGTTTTTTATGGAAGGTGATGTTTCATGAAAATGCAATCATCCTTATTACCGCAGCTTCAACAAAAGCTGAAATTGTCCCCCCAAATCATCCAATCAATTGAGATTTTACAGTTACCATTATTGGCCCTTGTTGAGCATATACAGCAAGAGATGGTAGATAATCCTGTGCTTGAAGAGGTATTAGACGAGAAGAAAGACGAAAATCCCAAGGAGGGGGACGATGTAGTTCTGGTTGCCGAAGAGAATGAGAAGGTTGACGAAATTGATAAATTGGGTGAGATTGCCGAAGATTGGCGTGATTACTATTCACAAACAACAGTACGAAGAAATAACGCTTCGGAAGAGCGTGATCAAAAGCAAGAAGCATTAGAGAACACGGCTGCCAAGCCGATGTCACTTCATGATTATTTAATGGGACAGTTGTCATTGATTGAGATTCCGGACCATCTCATGGAGGCGTGTGAAAATACCATTTATTCGATAGACAAATCCGGATATTTGGCTAGTCCGTTGGAAGAAATTGTGCAATCCCTTGAAAGACCTCTTTCTCTTGAAGAAGTCAAAGAGGCCTTGAAGATTATTCAGACACTGGAACCACCCGGTGTCGGTGCCAGGAACCTGCAAGAATGTTTATTGCTCCAGCTGGACAAACGTGACCCAAATTATCAACTGACAAAGGAACTGCTCCTCAATCACCTGGAAGATATCGAGATGAAGAAATATCCCCTCATAGCAAAGAAGATCGGGTACAGCCTGGAGGTGGTAAAGAGACAAGTGGAGTTCATACGTACGTTGAACCCCAAGCCTGGCTCTCTTTTTTGTGATGAGACTATTCCGTATGTAGTTCCAGAAGTAAAAGTAGAATATATTGATGGAAAATACGAGGTGTTCCTTATTGACAACACCAATCTGCCCCATTTACATATCAGCTCTTTTTATAAGAAATTTTTGAGTGAGAATGGTACTGATACATCGACGCGCCAGTATATACAAAAGAAAATTGAATCGGCGAAATGGCTTATTGATGCTATTGAACAGAGGCGGAGCACGTTGTATAAGGTGGCCTGTAAAATAGTAGAACTACAAAAGGATTTTCTTGATGAAGGAATCCATCGCCTTCGAACGCTCAAGATGCAAGATGTTGCGGATGTTGTTGGAGTACACGTTTCAACGGTAAGCCGTGCCATTGCGCATAAGTATATTCAAACACCTCAGGGCATATTTGAGATGAAATTCTTCTTTACGGGTGGTTTTCAGAATGTAGACGGGTCGATGGAATCATGGGAAGCAATAAGGCAGAAGCTTGCCGAGATCGTTGCAAAAGAAAATAAGGCAAATCCATTGAGCGATGAAGAAGTTGCTGAAAAATTACATGCATCCGGTATAGCTATTGCCAGAAGAACTGTAACAAAATATCGACGGATTATGAAGATACCATCCTCAAGACAGCGAAAGGAATATTAAATGATAAAGAAGAAAACTTCTATGACAAAAATTCTCTTTTTTATTGTAAGTGTGGCCGTTTTCGGGTGTTTGGCCGGCTGCTCTGCCACCGATGAGTATCATAACAAAAGACACCTCGATACCATGAAGAAGGATATGAGCTCTGCACACAAGGATATTGATAGGGTGCTGGGCCTGGATGAGCCTTCTTCTCTGGTAGAAGAAAAATAACTTCTCAAAAGTGAAATACCTATTCACTCCCCGTCAATAAAACTCTATTCCTTAATCCTGACGAGGCAGCAATGGATTTTGATCTTATCATAAAAGGCGGAACTGTAATTGATGGAACAGGTATACCCAGACAAAATCTGGATATTGGCATCAAGCATGATAAGATTACCCTTTTAGCCCCATATATTCCTGATAACAGGTGCCCTACCATTTCTGCAAAGGGGATGATTGTTGCCCCAGGATTTATTGATATTCATTCCCATAGTGATTTTTTATGGCTTGTCCGCCCAGAAAGTGATAGCAAGATACTTGATGGCGTTACCACAGAGATTTGTGGGAACTGCGGTTTGTCTGCCTTCCCTTTGCGCGGAAGGCTATTGGAGAGAAGATCCCAGGGATTAGCAAAATACGGTATCGTTCCCACCTGGCAATCGGCTGCTGAGTTTTACGATACCGCAGAAAAAAGGAAGAGTTCTATCAACAGGGCATTTCTTGTCGGCCATGGGAATATCAGGGCATGTGTCATTGAATATGAAAATAGAAGGCCTGATCCGTATGAATTAATTTCCATGAAGAAAGACCTGGAAGAAGCCATGCAGGCCGGGGCGTTTGGCATGTCCAGTGGTCTGATCTATCCGCCGGGATGTTACGCAACGATGGGGGAGATTACGGAGATGTGCAGGGTAGTTGAGAAATATGGCGGCTTTTATACAACCCATATTCGGAATGAAGGAGATATGCTTGAAGATGCCCTTACAGAGGCAATTGAAGTGTCAAAACGCTCGGGGGTCAGATTGCAGGTATCCCACCTTAAGACATCTGGAAACCGAAACTGGCATAAGATCGAAGACATAAAAACGATTATTGAACATGCTATTAGCGAAGGGACCGACGTTACCTGTGATCGCTATCCCTATATTGCTGCTGCTACCGATCTGGATGTTGTACTGCCAAATTGGGTCTATGAAGGTGGTACCGAAAAGCAAATACAAAGGTTAAAAGATGCAAATACCCGAAAACGCATTGCAAAGGAAGTATCCCAGGAGTACGATGATACCTTTTGGAATGGACTTATGATTTCATCTGTCTATTATGATAAAAACAAGTGGATGGAAGGTAAATCGATCTCTGAGATTGCAAAGGGTCTCAATAAGCCCCCGGTAGAAACTGTTTTTGATGTGCTTGTAGATGAAGATACGAGGGTAGATATTTTTTTGTTCAGTATGTGTGAAGAAAATCTGGAGAAGATACTGGGCTGGGATTTTGTATTTGTTGGCTCTGATAGTTCTCTGCGCGCCAGGCAGGGGATCCTGAATGAAAGCAAACCTCATCCACGGAGCTACGGAACTTTTTCCCGTGTTTTGGGAAGATTTTGCCGGGAAAAGAAACTCATTCCTGATGAGAAGGCGATTCAGAAGATGACGGGACTGCCTGCACAAAAAGTTGGGCTGGACAGGAGAGGTTTAATAAGAGAGGAATATTTTGCAGACGTAACCATTTTTAATCCTGACAAGATTACTGATAAAAGCACATTTACGGAACCCCATCAATATTCAGAAGGGATAGAATACGTGATAGTAAATGGAAAGATTACCGTAAGTAATGGCAGGCACAATGGCGCAACGAATGGACATATATTGCGAAAAATAGTGTAATTATTTGCCGGTGAATGAACACGGATTTCCACGACAAAAGAGACAAGTCAGAAATTGAGGCAAAGTTTATTTGTCCTGATGGGCTTGGTTTGGATGCCTTTCTGAATGTTGTAAAAATCCTGGGTTTCCAATACGCTAAAGAAAAGCCGTGTTTTCAGACTGATATTTACTTTGATACGCCCCGATATACGCTCCTCAATTCTGATTTCGGCCTGCGCATCCGTCAAAGGGGTAAAAGCTATGTGGGTGCATGCAAGTCGTCTGAAAATCAACAAGGCCCTATTTTTGAACGCAAGGAATATGAATGGACATTTTCTCGTGATGAAATAAATCTCTGGAATGAAGAGGAAAAACTAACGATCCCACCACCAATCATCGATATGTTAAACCTCCATGGGCAAGCATTAAGGAAGGTATTAGTGGTAGAGACGCTGCGCCATACTGCAACAATTGAAGGTAATGCAGGATTTAAGGCAGAATTATCTCTTGATGAAGTAACATTTCGTGGACACAAGGGTCAAAAACAATATCGGGAATGTGAAGTAGAATTAAGAAACGGGAGAGTTGAACAGCTCAAGGAAGTTGCCGATGACCTGCAAAATCAGTTAAAATTGCAACCCGCCGTCGATTCAAAATACAAAAAAGGGATGATGTTGGTTGGAAAACACGGTCTCTCTTCACTGCAGTAATTATACTTAATAAACGCAGTAATTATACTGCGATTTCAGCAATACGACCCGATACTTTGTTTTTTTTCTCATTTTTGATATGCCATAAATATCGCAATATCTTGCTTTTATGAAATTAATACAAGAACATAATTTTTCTGTATACTAGGTACATTATTTGTGAATCCAAATATATAGTGTAACCAAGAAAAGAAAATCTTGTATCGTGTATCCAACTTCAACTGGAGGTTTACATTGGAAATAAAAAAAATGTTACCCACTTTGGTAACCATAGGAAATATCATATGCGGTTTTGTTTCGATTTTATGTGTTTCAAGCCGGAGTTTTGAGCTTGCCGCATGGTTGATTGTAGTTGCCATGGCATTGGATGCCTTTGATGGCAGACTTGCCCGCATGATGAAGAGTACTAGCAAGACGGGTGCTCAGCTGGATTCTATGGCAGATTTGGTAACATTCGGCATTGCTCCAGCTGTTCTTATGATTAAGACGTGCGACAATTTTCCGGTTATCTTTTTGTGGGGCATTGGCCTGTTTTTTATGATATGTGCTGCTTTCCGGTTGGCAAGATTTAACGTGCAAAAAGACGAAGGTGTAAATATCCCAAGGCATTTTTTCACGGGATTACCCACCACCCTTTCAGGAGGAACGATTGCACAACTTGTCATCCTTCACCACTTTGTGCAAACAAGATTCGGACCGGATGTAGTCACTATACTTTTACCCTTTATTACTTTTGCACTGGGCCTATTTATGGTCAGCAAGGTTCCATTTTTTAATATCACGAGCAAAATCGGTTTTAAGCAAGGCATTTTGGCTATGGTGCTAGAATTCTCTGCGGCCATTTTATTCTTTGTAATTACCCCGGAATTGGCATTATCAACGGTATTAAGTTGTTATTTGATAATATGTTCGATGTATGGGGTAGTAAAAGGCAAGCATCTAAGCAAGGGGTACTCTACAACATAAATTATCTCGAAATTGTATTCTCAAGAATACTTGAAATATCAGCGGGACTTTGGATGCAGCCCATTGCCACGCACCAAACGACCGCGTTCATTGACAGCTCTAACCCATTCATAAATGTGGTAGAGTTCGATTTGTAAGTCCTTGCATCCGGAACGCCGTCGTCTCTGATGACAACCCGTGGGGTCTTTACCAGCCCTGATTCTATGGCATCGTTCAGCCTGAAATTGCTCAATCCATTTTGTAGCTTCCTCAATTCTTCTTTTTTAACCCCTTTTGCTTTTGACTCAGCTGGTATGCGCCAGGCGTGATGAAACGCGTCATTGGTCACAAGGAATTGTCAGTTTTTAAAGGTATTTTGGATAATCTTTAGCATCTCCTGATGAACCCCTTTGGTGCCGGCGATGATATTCCCCGTTTTTAAATATTGTTTGTCACCTTTAAAGTCTGTGACCACACCGCCTGCCTCTTCTACCAGGAGTGCGCCTGCCGCCATGTCCCATGGTGAGAGGGCGCATTCAAAGAATCCTCCAAAGATGCCGTCTGCGGTATATGCAAGGTCAAGACAGGCCGAGCCGCCTCTTCTGATCCCTGTAGCATGCATAAAAAAATCCTTAAATACCTTAAGATAAAGGTCAATAATGTCTTTAATTCTATAAGGAAAACCGGTAGCAATCAGAGATGTACTCAGAGTGGTGGAGTAAGAGACATGGATACGCCTGTTATTTTTAAAAGATCCGTGCCCCTTCATTGCGGAATAAATGTTTTCCCTGAGAGGTTCGTAAATGAGACCTATTGCCAAATTTCCTTCAATTTCTAAAGCAATAGAGATGGCGAAATTCGGCAGGCCGTGGATATAGTTTAAAGTGCCGTCCAGGGGATCAATGATCCATAGGAAAGAGGACTCTTTTCTCTCTTCAAAAGATTCTTCGGCCAATATGTTGTGGTTGCTAAAATGAGATTTAATATAGTTTTTGATGATTTCCTCAGATTTTTTATCAACTTCGGTGACGTAATCGTTTTTGGCCTTTTCGTCAATCATTGAGGGACACACTTTCCCAAAATGTTCTTTTAAAATAACGCCAGCGCGAAGGGCGGCCTCCCTTGCAACTTCAAGATAGGTATTTAAATCATTTGAATTTTTTGTCATTCGTTGCGTTTCTTATAGCGAAAAGAAGTTTTTCAAATCAGGCTTTTCCCCGTGAGTGCTTTATAGGCACCAAGGTATTTTTCAGAAGTTTTTTGGATGATATGAGGAGGGAGGGGTGGCGCCGGTGGTTTCTTGTCCCAGTGGATGCTCTCGAGATAATCACGGATAAACTGCTTGTCGTAGGAGTGTTGTGGTTTTCCCGGTTCATAGCCTTCTTGCGGCCAGAAACGTGACGAATCCGGCGTGAGCACCTCATCAATCAGTATCGTCTTGCTATCTTTTGTGATACCCCATTCAAACTTGGTGTCACAGATGATAATACCTCTGTCCCTTGCGTAGTCGCTTGCCGTGAGATAAATTTTCATGCTCTTTTCCTTCAATTCTTCAGCGAGTTTCTTGCCAACCATATCGATAACCTTTGAAAAGGTAATGTTTTCGTCGTGTCCTGTTGCTGCCTTGGTAGAAGGGGTAAAGATGGGCTCCGGAAGCTTGTCAGATTCTTTCAGCCCGGCAGGTAACTTTATTCCACAGATTGACTGGGTTTTCTGATATTCTTTCCAGCCGGAACCGGCTAAATAACCGCGGATTACACATTCTACCGGGATGACATCCACCCTTTTCACAAGCATGGAGCGGCCCTGCAGGATGCCTTTATGCTTCGCAATAAAGTCGTTATTCATTTTCTCAATCTGGGTGGTAATAAGGTGGTTTTCGATGATGTCTGCAGTATATTTGAACCAAAATTCAGAAAGTCCGGTGAGTACCTTCCCTTTGTATGGAATACCGCTTGGCAGAACTACATCGAATGCTGAGATACGGTCTGTGGCAATGATTAATAAGGTGTCATTAATTTCATAAATGTCTCGTACCTTACCACGGTTGCATAATTTGAGTTCCGGGATGTTCGTGGTAAGGAGGGGAAGGGTTTCTTTGTTCATTGGTTTTGGTTCTATCTGGCAAAGTCCGGGATATGTTGTTTGAGTTTTGTCTTCAGTTTATTTGCACCTTGAAGGTTTGGCTTTAACGATAAGGCAATATTCAGATGTTTTAGGGCATTTTCATATTCTTCCATTCTAAGAAAACACTCGGCCATTTTTTTGTAGATAAAGGCATTTTCGTTTTTGTATAAATTGAGCTTCAGCACCTTTTCATAATAGCTCAAAGCCTTTTCGGGGGAGGCATATCTTGCCAGGTTGCGACAATAGATGTTTCTTATCCGTTCCTTAATCTCGTGGAGCAAATGTCTTCGGTTTGTGGAACCTTTTCCTCTTTCGAGGATGAATTCGTAAAGTTCGATGGCAATATCGTATTTTTTGAGTTTTTCATAAGCCTCGGCCAATAAAAATTTACAGTCGATATAATCCCGATAATTTAAGTACGAAAGAAAGTCAATAGTATCAAAATCTTTTAATAGACGTTCGTAATTATCGATAGCATTATTTGTATGGCCTTCTAAGAGGTCAAAGAAAATAACACGTATGCGTGCTTGAATATCACCGTTTATTGTTGTTTCTTTTTGTGTGGGTCTTGGTTTTCTATTTACCTGGAAGAGATGTTTGTGTTTTTTGTCGTATTGCTCGCGCGTTACAGAGTCAGAGAGCGTCTTGTATGCTTGTATAATAATCTTGGCCTTTGATTCAGCCCACAGCTTATTCTGACTGTGGATATCGGGATGATATTTTTTGATAAGCGTTCGAAACGAGCGCTTTATCTCTTCTGCACTTACTTCTTGATGTACTTCGAGGATATCGTAATAATTTACCACGGTTAATATCTATAGTGAAACAATAAAGAGATATTTTGTGAGAAAATATAAATTCTATCTGTAGCACAGTGTTTACCACCTCCCAATCCTGACTATAAGGGTTGGCGCTACAATTTCATACCCTTTTATAAGACATAATGCCCAGTAAGGTTTGATACGAAGATAAAACGGTAAACGAATGAATGAAGTAATGCTATCAGCTATTTTGTTACCTGTCAATAGTTTTGATTAAATTCAGGGTATAAGCAGTTATTCATAACGCAACGTCTCCACGGGGTCGAGTCGTGCGGCCCTTAAAGCGGGATAGAGACTAAATATCACGCTACTTGCAATGGCAATGGCAGCTGTACATACGATACTAATCGGATTTACTACCGTTGGGATCTGATTAAAATAATAAACCTCAGGTGGGAATGGTCTCCACCCTGTCATATGGTATAAAGCATTTTCAATCCAATTAATCCTTAAAACAATTGATAACCCTGCAGCAGATCCAATGCTTGCACCAATGCTGCCGATAAGGAATCCATTTAAAAGGAAGATAGACATAATACCGTGAGTGGTTGCACCGAGTGCTTTGAGAATGCCGATATCCTTGGATTTTTCAAGGACAATCATGGTGAGTATGGCCAGGATATTAAATCCTGCTACCACTATGATGAAAAATAGTATAAATGCCATTACGCGTCTTTCCATCATTACGGCTGTCAAAAAAGTTCTTCTTGCATCTTCCCATGTTTGTACATAATATTCAAAGCCCAGTGCAGCCTGTAGTTTGTCTCGTACCTGATTGGCGTAACGGTAATCATCTAATTTTACGCTTATCCCGGTAACGGCATCTTTTTCCTTTGAACCAGTTAACTCCTGTGCCACTGAAAGAGGGATGTATACATAGTTTTTATCAAAATCGTACATTCCCGATTTGAATTTTCCCGTAACAATGAATGCCTTCACACTAATTTTATCCCATTCTTTCAGTGTGACCAGCACGATTTGTTCGCCATTTTGGATGAAACTCCCCGGGTCTTTTTCAGGTTCACCAGGACCGATCCTGAATAATTCTGAACCACCAAATGTGCTGGCGGTATTTTTTTCTCCGTGGGTTTTTAGTAAATCTTCGGGTTGATTTCCGAACGGGCTAATATATGACTTAAAATCACCCACGCTTGCTTCTGCATCAGGATCAATTCCTTTGAAGTAGACGAATTCCTTTCTATTTCTCAATTTGATAAGTGCCGGACCCTCTACATAGGGTGCACAGGCTGCTACATGCTCAAAGGTTTTCACTTTTTCGATGACTTGTTTATAATCTTCGAGTCCGTACATGCCGCCTTTTAAAATAATAATATGCGCCAGTGTACCTCGAATCCTGCTTCGGAGTTCCTGATCAAATCCATTCATTACGGAAAGTACAACGATCAAGGTCATTACTCCAACGGCAACTCCAGCAACTGCAAAAAAAGATATCTTTCTCTTACGCAGATAGCGCAGACTAATGAAAAGATTATACATCGGACAGATTTTGCATTGTTATTTTGAATTGTTAAATATATAATTCCCGAATTCTAGCATATATAAATTTTTAGGCAATGAAATAATAAATTTGCCATTTTTGGAGACATGGAATGTTATATTTTAAAACTGCAGGAGAATCTCACGGGAAATGTCTTGTCGCGATGATTGAAGGGTTTCCGGCGGGGGTGTTTATTGACGAAGCAGTTATCAACAAGGAAATGAAGCGTAGACAAGGTGGATTAGGCAGGGGTGGGAGGATGCAGATTGAGGAAGACCGCGTGGAAATTCTTTCAGGGATTAGGAAAAATATAACCTTAGGTAGTCCCATTTGTTTAATGATCAAAAACAGTGATTATAAAATTGATGAGTTGCCTGCCGTTACTCGTCCCAGGCCAGGCCATGCAGACCTGGCTGGTGTTCTAAAATATAACCAAAAAGATGCGCGGAACATTCTGGAACGGGCAAGTGCAAGAGAGACTGCTGCCAGGGTGGCAGTTGGTGCTGTGGCAAAGATTTTACTCTCTCTTTTTGGAATCGGTGTATTTGGTTACGTAAAAGGGATCGGGGGTATTAATTCAGATAAACTCCTTAAAGACATAGACGTCGCACAAAAAATTCGTGAAAAAAGCCCCATATACTGTATCGATCAGGATATTGAGGAAAGAATTATTGAAAAGATTAAAGAAACGGCAGAAAAAGGGGATTCACTCGGGGGTGTTATTGAAGTTGTTGCGTATGGATTGCCTGTGGGATTGGGAAACCATACGCAATGGGATTTAAGGGTGGACGCAAGGATTGCCTGTGCCTTGATGTCTGTTCAGGCAATCAAGGGTGTCGAATTAGGTTTGGGTTGTACTGCAGCCGACAGATTTGGTTCGGAGGTGCATGACGAGATTTTTTATGAAAAGCCAAAACAGGGTAAGTCGTTAACAGGTGGATTTAAAAGGATGACAAACAATGCCGGAGGAATAGAAGGTGGTCTAAGTAATGGGGAACCGATTATAGCGAGGGCGTATATGAAACCTATTCCGACATTGAAAAAGCCATTAAGATCTGTGGATTTGTTGACAAAGGAGCCAATCACGGCTACCTATGAAAGATCGGACGTTTGTGCGGTTCCAGCTGCTTCTGTTGTTTGTGAATCTATGATCGCCTTTGAAATTGCCAGAGCATTTTTGGAAAAATTTGGAGAGGATAGTATTGACGAGGTGAAACGTAATTTCGAAGGGTATCTTTCGTGTTTTTGAAGGTAGTTGTAAATTTTACTTGAATAATTTGTGTGTTTTGATATCATAATCCTTTTTCTGAGCTAGCGTAGCTCAATGGCGGAGCAGCGGTTTTGTAAACCGCAGGTTGTGGGTTCGAGTCCCACCGCTAGCTCCAGAATGTGTTGCAGGGACAAAGCTTAAGAAACAGAATAATTAGATAGGGTGGATTCCCGAGTGGCCAAAGGGGACAGACTGTAAATCTGTTGGCATAGCCTTCGGAGGTTCGAATCCTCCTCCACCCACCAGTTTTTAGTGGAATTGAAGTTGATTTCTGCGGGCGTAGCTCAATGGTAGAGCCCTAGCCTTCCAAGCTAGTCATGTGGGTTCGATTCCCATCGCCCGCTTGATCTGCTTAAAAATAAAATAAAAATGTACTTTGTGTTTGACATTTATTTTTTTTCATGGTAATATACATGACTTCTGCATTTGTATAGCGAGGGGTGGCAACTGAAGTGCTGAGGTAGGTTGTTAGATTCATATTACCTTGTACTTGCTGCTGTAGCTCAGTGGTGGAGCACGTCCTTGGTAAGGACGAGGCCATGGGTTCAAATCCCATCAGCAGCTCCATATAAAATAAAATATAAAACTAATATATAGGGTATATAGGGCTGGGAATTAATTAGGGAAGGGGAGTCTATGGGTAAAGAAGTATTTAAGCGGACGAAGCCGCATGTGAATGTGGGGACGATAGGGCATGTGGATCACGGGAAGACGACGTTGACGTCAGTGATAACACATGTATTGGCGAAGCAGGGGTTGGCCAAGGAGAGGGCGTATGATTCGATAGACAAGGCGCCGGAGGAGAGGGAGAGGGGTATAACAATAGCGATATCACATGTGGAGTACGAGACGCAAAAGAGGCATTATGCGCATGTTGATTGTCCTGGGCATGCGGATTACGTGAAGAATATGATAACCGGAGCGGCGCAGATGGATGGTGCGATACTGGTGGTGAGTGCGCCGGATGGGCCAATGCCGCAGACGCGGGAGCATATATTGCTGGCGAGGCAGGTTGGGGTGCCGAGGATTGTGGTGTTTATGAACAAGGTGGATATGCTCGAGGATAAGGAGTTGTTGGATTTGGTGGAGATGGAGGTTCGCGAGTTGTTGAGTAAGTACAATTTCCCCGGGGATGAGATACCGGTGATCAGGGGGTCGGCGCTCAAGGCGAATGAGTGCGGGTGTGGGGCGGCGACGTGCGCGAATTGCGGACCTGTGTTGAAGTTGATGGAGGCAGTGGATGCATATATTCCCGACCCAGTAAGAGAGATAGATAAGCCGTTTTTGATGTCGGTGGAAGATGTGTTTAGTATCAAAGGACGGGGTACAGTGGGAACTGGGAGGGTGGAGAGGGGTAAGGTGAAGGTTGGCGATGAGGTGGATATCGTAGGGATAAGGCCGGAGATTAAGAAGTCTGTAGTGACAGGGGTGGAGATGTTTAATAAGACGTTGGATGAGGGGCAGGCGGGAGACAACCTTGGGGTGTTGCTGAGAGGTATAGAGAAGGATGATTTGGAGAGGGGTCAGGTGTTGGCGAAACCGGGGAGTATAACTCCGCATAGGAAGTATGAGGCAGAGGCATATATATTGACGAAGGAAGAGGGTGGCAGGCATACACCATTTTTTAATGGGTATAGGCCGCAGTTCTATTTCAGGACGACGGATGTGACGGGGGTGGTAAGCTTGACGGGTGGTGCAGAGATGGTGATGCCTGGTGATAATGTGAAGGTAAATGTGGAGTTGCTGACACCGATAGCGATGGATGAGGGGTTGAGGTTTGCTATCCGGGAGGGTGGAAAGACTGTCGGCGCCGGCGTCGTTACAAAAATTATTGAATAAAAACTCAGGAATATGCGATGCGTGAATATGTGACTATGGTGTGTAAAATATGTTCTAGTAGGAATTATAGAACGCCTAAAAAGACACAACAAACAGAAAAGTTGGAGCTGAAGAAGTTTTGCAGGTATTGCAGGAAGCACACAGATCACAAAGAATACAAGAAGTAGATTTTTGCTTTATGTTGATTAAATTGTTTTCGCATTAAAATAAAGGTCTGTAGCTCTAATTGGTAGAGCACCGGACTCCAAATCCGGCCGTTGGGGGTTCGAGTCCCTCCAGACCTGCCATATATAAAGAGATTACAAGATGTCGTTTTTTGGGGTTTATAGAAAAGGGTTTGGGGTATATAGCAGAATTGCCGTAGGAATTGCATTAGGCATCCTTGCGTTGTTTGCTTCTGTCTCGCTGTATAATGTTTTGATAGACTTGCCAAATGTTGCCGGAAGTGCGAGGATTCCGTTAATTGACATTAGTTTGTCTTGGGGGCTAGTGTGTGCCTTTTTGCTTTTTGTTTTTTTGGGTTTTTTAATTGGTATTTTTGTCGTAGGTTTTGAGACGGGAATTAGGCCTTTAGATAATAGCGGTAAAAAGACGGTTGAATTTCTCATTGATACTCAGGGTGAACTTCAAAAAGTTTCATGGCCAACAAGATATGAGTTGGTTGGTTCTACGGCGGTTGTTATCGTGTCAGTTATTGTAATAGGAATGTTTATATTGGGTGTTGATTGGTTTGTGTCTGTGGTAATGGAGTACATTGGCGTGCTTTAATGTAATGTATGTCGGTGGCTTGGGTGAAAGGATGGGTATTACGTCCCAGTGTGGCAATGATGATGAGTTTTGGATGCTCCTCAGACTGTCAATTCTTTTGATTCCTTCCTCGTGATTAAATAACGCAGATTAATCTTTGTCTTGCAGTGGTTATAGGGTGCTTTTTGTGGTTTTTTTCTATAGGTTTAAATATTAAAATGTCTAAGCAATGGTTTGTTTTACGCGTTCAGAGCAATAAAGAGGACAAAGTAAGGGATAGTTTGATAGAGCTCATTAAGGCGCGTGGCTTAGAAGGGTTAATCACGAATGTTTTGGTTCCCAGTGAGAAGGTTTCGGAAATTAAGGGTGGTAAGAAAAGGATAACAGAAAGAAAAATATATCCGGGTTATATAATGGCCGAGGTCGAGGTAGATGAGCATGGCCAGATACCGAAGGAAGTTTGGTTTCTGATCCGCGAAACACCTGGTGCCGGCGATTTTATTGGTGGGCAGAACAAGCCGGTGCCTATGGCGAGCTACGAAGTGGAGAAGCTGTTGTCTGACGTTGAGCATAAAGAAGAAAAACCCCGGGCAAAGATTGAATTCAGAGAAGGTGAGAAGGTAAGAGTTAAGGAAGGGCCATTTGAAAATTACGACGGGATTGTTGAAGAAGTGTTACCAGCCAGCGGTCGTGTAAAAATAATGCTTACGGTGTTTGGCAGGGCAACTCCGGTTGAGTTGGAATATTGGCAGGTTGAGGCAATTTGATAGTAGGAGTATAAGATGGCAAAAGAGATCTTGGCAAAGATTAAACTACAATGTCCGGGAGGGCAGGCTACCCCAGCACCACCAGTAGGACCAGCTCTTGGTCAGCATGGAGTAAATATAGGGCAATTCGTAAAGCAATTTAATGACAAGACAAAAGATTTACAAGGTGTTTTGACACCGGTAGAGATTACGGTTTTTAAGGATAAAACATTTACATTTGTTTTAAAATCTCCCCCTGCCTCAGTGTTGTTAAAGCAACTGGCTGGCATTGCGAAAGGCTCTTCTGAGCCAAACAAGCAAAAGGTGGGGCAGGTAACTATGCAACAATTAAAAGAAATTGCAAGTAAAAAACTGGCTGATTTGAATGCTGATAATTTGGATGCTGCTATAAAAGTAGTAGAAGGAACTGCCCGCAATATGGGAATTAAGGTGGTAGACTAATTTCCATAAAAGTGCATGTTTTGGCTGTTTGAAAGGAAAGTATGCAGATGGCAAAAAGAAGCAAGAGATATTTAGAGTCCTGGAATATTGTAGATTCAGGGAAAAAGTACGATTTAAAAGAAGCCGTTAAGTTGCTTAAGTCTTTTAAATCGGCGAAATTTGACGAAAGCGTTGAGGTTGCAATGAAACTGGGTATTGACCCGAAGCAATCGGATCAACTTGTCAGAGGGTCTGTTTCGTTGCCCAATGGTATTGGTAAAAGTCTTAAAGTAATTGTTTTTGCTGCCGGTGAAAAGGCTGCAATAGCAAAAAAAGCAGGTGCGGATGAGGTTGGGGCTGAAGAATTAGTAAAAAAGGTTGAGGGCGGATGGGCTGATTTTGATGTTGCAATTGCAGCTTCTGATATGATGAGGTTGGTAGGTAAACTTGGTAGGGTTCTAGGGCCGCAGGGTAAGATGCCTTCGCCTAAGTCGGGGACGGTGACAGATAACATTGAAACGGCTGTAAAGGAGTTTAAGGCAGGTAAAATTGAGTACAGAACTGATGCGGGAGGAAACGTCCATACCATAGTTGGGAAGGTTTCGTTTTCAGAAAAAGATTTAGAGGATAATATAAATACGTTTATTAAGCATATTATCAACTCACGTCCGGCCTCAGCAAAAGGGGTGTTTTTGGAAAAGGTTTCAGTATCTTCAACAATGAGCCCTGGAATAATGGTACAGATTTAGGGTTAGAAACAAATGCGAAGGGAATGAAATAAAGCAATGGCAAATGAATTAAAAGAACTTGTTGTAAAGGGATTGGTTTCCAACTACCGCAATACAAACAATTATTTGGTAGTGAACTATCAGGGGATAAAAGCATTAGAATTCGATCGGTTGCGAAAAGATTTGCGAAAAAAGAAGATTTGCCTGGAAATAGTTAAAAATTCACTTGCAGCGATTGCATTTAAAGAGCTAAAAGTTACGGAGATTATTGACATGCTCCGTGGTCCTTCAGCGGTAATAACCGGTGGGGAAGATCCGGTAATCATGGCAAAAGAAACCCTGGAGTGGTCGAAAAAAATACCTTTTTTGAGTTTGCGTGGTGGATTTGTTGAAGGGGCGACAGTTTCTGTTGATGATATAAATAATCTGGCAATGCTTCCAAGTATGCCGGTACTTCGCACACAGGTAATAACAGGTATCAATGCACCCATCGTAGGGGTTGCAAGTGCTTTTAATGCTGTTTTGCGTAGCCTGGTAACGGTATTCCAGGCAGTTAAAGATAAAAAAGAAAAAAGTGGTGAATAGTTTTTGCAGGATTCCTGAAAGGTAGGAGGATTAAAATGACTCAGGTAGGTGAAGAAAAGACAGTTGAGCCTTCCGGCAAAATTGCTCAAGTGCTGGATTTGGTGGCGGGAATGACATTGCTGGAAGCCTCACAACTCGTTAAGGCGTTTGAACAGAAATTTGGTGTCTCTGCGGCAGCAGTTGCATCCATGCCGGTTGGGGTAGCAGCCGTTGCAGCAGAAGGTAAAGCGGCAGTTGCAGAGGAAAAGACCGCATTTGATGTTATTCTGAAGGATGGGGGTGCAAACAAAATCCAGGTGATTAAGGCTGTTCGCGCTGAAACGAATCTGGGTTTAAAGGAGGCCAAGGACCTTGTTGAAGGTGCTCCTAAGACGGTTAAAGAGGGGGTTTCGAAAGAGGAAGCAGAGAAGATTAGGAAATCGCTTGAGGATGCAGGCGCTAAGGTAGAAATTAAATAATAATTTGTATTTTCTAACTTAAAAACACGGGGATATTATGGAAATCCGTAATTATGGCAAAATTGAAGAGGTGATAGAGATCCAAAATCTTGTTCAGATTCAGACAAAGGCGTATGGTGATTTTTTGCAAGCGGATGTGCCTGCCTCTAAAAGAAAGAATCATGGAATCGAAGCGATATTGAGAGAGATATTCCCAATAAGTAACTATGATGGAACGATGTCTTTGGACTATATCAAATACGATCTTGGGAAACCACGATATACGCAAGATGAGTGCAGACAATTACGGTTAACATATGGTTGCCCGTTTCGGATTTGGCTGAGATTGAATAGAGCCGAACCCATTGAGGAAGAAGTATACTTGGGCGAGATACCGGTTATGATAGGTGGCGGCGAATTCATTATTAATGGGACTGAGAGGGTGATTGTCACTCAGTTGCACCGCTCGCCGGGGATAGACTTTATCGAGGAATTTCATGCTGAAAAAAGGTTGCATTCGTGCAGAATTATCCCAGAGAGAGGGAGTTGGATCGAATTGGAAGTAGGAAAAAAGGATAGTCTTACGGTAAAAATCGATCAGAGCGGAAAGTTGCCGGCTACCTGTTTCCTGAGGGCTTTGTCAGAGGAATATACGAATGATGAAGATATTATCAGGCTCTTCTATGAAACGGAAGTAGTAAAAATAACAGATTTTGCCTCGGCTACAAAATTAAGAGGCAGGTATACTGTTGACAAGATCGTGAATCCTCAAACGGGAGAAATTGTTCTTGAGGCGGGTCGCCAGATTTCCGATACACTGATAAAGACAATTACGGATTTGGAAATCAAGAAGATTGAAGTAATTAAGAAGATGGAAGATCCATTGATATTGAATTCGTTGGAATCTGATTTTACGAAATCCCATGAAGATGCCCTGTTAAAAATTTATGCACGGTTTCGTCCAGGAAATCCGCAGCAGGTAGAAAAAGCGAGGCAGCTATTTTATGATAAGTTCTTCGATATAAAGCGATATAGATTGGGGTTGGTGGGAAGATTTAGGCTGAACAGGAAGCTGGGGCACAATATTAATGAAACCGAGATGACGCTGCAAAAGGAAGACTATGTAGAGGCCATACGGTATATAATGAAATTACGCAAAGGTGAGGCTGGGGCATCTGTAGACGATATTGATAATTTGGGGAATCGAAGGCTTCGAACCATTGATGAGCTGGCAGGGGAAGAGTTACGAAAGGGTTTTTTAAAACTAAGGCGAACTGTGCAGGAAAGACTAAGTGTAAAAGATTCCGAACAATTAACACCACGTTCCCTTGTGAATTCTAAAGCTATCTTTTCAGCGATAGACTATTTCTTTAGCCGGAGTGAACTGTCCCAAGTATTGGATCAGACAAATCCTCTGGCGCAGTTAACCCACGAAAGAAGGTTAAGTGCATTAGGGCCTGGCGGATTAAACAGAAAGAGAGCAGGTTTCGAAGTGAGAGATGTTCATGTATCTCACTACGGTAGGGTTTGTCCAATCGAGACGCCTGAAGGTACTAATATAGGTTTAATTGCATCCCTGAGCATTTATGCAACAACGGATGAATATGGTTTTTTGATTACCCCGTATCGTATAATTGATAAAGGAAAGATTGCTGATAAAATAACGTATCTTCGTGCAGACGAAGAAGAAAATAAATTAATAGCTCCAGCGGATGTGTTAATGAGTGGTAAGGAGAAAGTAGAAAAGGAGAGTGTATTATGCAGATATAATGGTGATTTTCATCAGGCGAATTTTAAAGATGTAAATTACATGGATGTTTCTCCTAAACAATTGGTAGGAGTATCAGCCAGCCTGATACCTTTCCTTGAGCATAGCGATGCGAATAGGGCACTGATGGGTTCTAATATGCAAAGGCAGGCAGTTCCACTATTAAAAACAGAGCCACCAATAATAGCTACTGGTATGGAACGATTTGTTGCACAAAATTCAAGTATGACGATCCAGGCGATGAATGCTGGGATTGTAACAAAAGTAACAGCCGATGAAATTGTCATCGATGATAGGGATATCTATAACCTGAGAAAATTTGTGGGATTAAATGAAGGTACATGTTTGAATCAAAAACCCATTGTTGCAGAAGGCCAAAAGGTAAAAAGGGGAGAGGTGATTGCTGATGGAGCCGCCACTTGCAGGGGCGAGTTAAGTTTAGGCAAAAATGTATTGGTGGCCTTTATGACCTGGGATGGATACAATTTTGAAGATGCTATAGTGATTAGCGAGGCGTTACTTAAGGATGACAGATTTACTTCCATACATAGAGATGAGTTTGAGGTGGAAATTCGTGAGACAAAATTGGGAAGGGAGGAATTTACTCGTGACATTCCCAATGTTTCTGAAAAAGCGTTAAGTAATCTTGATGAAAATGGTGTAATACGAATTGGAACAAAGGTAAAGCCTGGAGACATATTGGTTGGCAAGATTGCTCCAAAGAGCAGGAGTGAATTGTCTCCCGAAGAAAAGTTATTGCATGCTATCTTTGGACGTGCAGGTGAAGATGTTAAAAATGAATCGCTTGAAGTTCCTTCTGGCATGGAAGGAATTGTAATTAATACGCAGGTGTTTTCTAGAAAGTCCTATCTGTCTGATGACAAAAGGCAAAAAATTTTACAGGAAATAAGCGAAATAGAAGCAAAATATGATGAGAGTATTTCAAAAGAATTTGTGAAAATGTTGAAGGCAATAGATGGAGAAATCAAAGAACCTTTGGTGGATATACAAACGAGACAGACATATGCGCTTGAACGTGGTATGCCAGTGAAGTCAATCCTTACGCTCGAAGAGCGTTTTGATATTGAGAACATAGAGTTTAGCAATAAAAAGAAAAAGGATAAGGTTGTTGAAATTAGTCATGAATATCGTGAAAAAATTGAATTTTTAAAGGACGAAAGAGACAGAAAGATTAACCATTTGAAACGGGGTGATGAATTACCAACGGGGGTTTTGGAGCTCGCAAAGATATCTATTGCGACGAAGAGGAAGCTATCTGTTGGGGATAAAATGGCTGGAAGGCACGGGAATAAAGGTGTTATTTCCAAGATTCTTCCGGAAGAGGATATGCCTTTCTTGGCTGATGGGACACGTGTGGAAATGTTATTGAATCCATTAGGTGTGCCTTCGAGAATGAATGTTGGCCAGATTCTTGAGACCCATTTAGGATGGGCAGCAAAAAAACTGGGGTTCCGGGCAGTCACTCCAATTTTTGAGGGTGCGAGCGAAGATGAAATTCGGACCACTCTTAAGGATGCTGGCTTGCCTGAGGACGGAAAAGCTGTTTTATATGATGGGCGCACTGGTGAACCTTTTGAACAAAAGGTTACTGTTGGTTATATGTATATGTTAAAACTTCATCATTTAGTAGATGAAAAGGTGCATGCAAGGGCAACAGGTCCTTACTCGTTGATTACACAGCAACCATTAGGTGGAAAGGCACGGTTTGGTGGGCAGAGATTCGGTGAAATGGAAGTTTGGGCGCTCGAGGCGTATGGTGCAGCCCACAATTTGCAGGAATTGTTGACTGTGAAAAGTGACGATGTCGAGGGAAGGACAAAGATTTACGAATCGATGGTAAAAGGTGAAAATACGCTTGAAGCAGGTACGCCTGCGTCTTTTGAAGTGCTTGCGAATGAAATTGCCGGGCTAGGGTTAAGTTTAAAATTAGAAAAGAAAAAAATGGAAGTGTTAAAAGAGGGCTAAAGATAATTTAATTTTTACTGCATCAAGTAGTAATTAAATAAGTTCTATAAGAAGGTTCTATTAAGAGGTTTTTAAAATGGCAGATATAGTGTACGATAAAATTAATGAGTATAGTTCGGTGAAAATATCTCTTGCATCGCCTGAGGATATTAGAAGTTGGTCTTATGGGGAGGTAAAAAAGCCAGAAACGATTAATTATCGTACGTACAGAGCGGAGAAAGACGGTTTATTTTGCGAGCGTATTTTTGGTCCCGAGCGTAATTGGGAGTGTTTTTGCGGGAAATATAAAGGGATAAAACATAAGGGAATCATATGCGACCGTTGTGGTGTAAAGATTACACACTCCCGTGTTAGAAGAAAACGTATGGGGCATATTAATTTGGCCGCACCCATTGTTCATATTTGGTTCTTTAAGGCTATGCCATCCCGTTTAGGGACACTCCTGGGGATGAAGACCACTTCGTTGGAACGAATTATCTACTTCCAGGATTACGTTGTAATAGAGACCGGAAGTACTCAGTTAAAAGAATATCAAATACTTAGTGAAGATGAATATAAAGCGAATAAAGAAAAATATGGGGAACAATCTTTCAAGGCTGGAATGGGGGCTGAGGCAATACGGACACTGTTACAAAATCTTGATTTAGTATCACTATCAAAAGAATTGCGTGAAGAACTCAATCAAACGAAGTCGAAACAACGTGCCAAAGAAATAATTAAACGATTGGAAATTGTAGAGGCATTTAGAGATTCTGGAAATAAACCTGATTGGATGGTGCTTAGCGTTATTCCGGTTATTCCTCCTGATCTAAGGCCGCTGGTTTTGCTGGAAAGTGGGAACTTCGCCACATCTGATCTCAATGACCTATACAGGAGAATAATTAATCGGAATAATCGCTTAAAGAAGTTGATCGATTTAAACGCCCCGGAAGTAATTATAAGAAATGAAAAAAGAATGTTGCAGCAGGCGGTTGATGCCCTGTTTGATAATACGAGGGGAAAGCGTCCTGTATTGGGTAGCAATAATAGGCCCCTAAAATCATTAACCGATATGATAAAAGGCAAGCAAGGGCGTTTCAGAGAAAACTTGCTCGGGAAAAGAGTCGATTATTCTGCACGTTCAGTGATAGTTGTGGGGCCTGAGTTGAAATTGCACCAATGTGGTTTGCCGAAGAAAATAGCGCTTGAATTGTTTCAACCATTTATAATTCGAAGATTAAAAGAGATGGGACTTGCAGATACGATTAAGAGTGCTAAAAAAATGCTGGGTCGTAAAGATAAGGAAGTTTGGGATATTCTTGAAGAGGTGGTCAAGAGACATCCTGTGTTGCTCAATAGGGCACCCACATTGCATAGGATGGGAATTCAGGCTTTTGAACCCATTCTTGTGGAGGGGAATGCTATCAAATTGCATCCGTTAGTATGCCGAGGCTTCAATGCAGATTTTGATGGCGATCAGATGGCTGTACATCTTCCCCTTTCTATAGAAGCCCAGGTTGAGGCAATTACCTTAATGCTGTCTACGAATAATATCTTTTCACCGGCTTCGGGTGAACCAATTATTACTCCCACGCAGGATATCGTTTTGGGCTGTTCCTTTCTTACAACAAGTTTGCCGGATAGCCAGGAAGAAAAGTACAAAAAATTTAGTTGCCCTGATGAAGTTGTTTATGCATTGTCACAGAAAAAGGTACATTTGCACACAAAGATTGAGGTAAGAATAAAACAAACGAAAATTATAAAAGACAGGTTTGGTGCTGAAGAATCCAAAAATGGTTTATGTAAAACAACTGTAGGCCGTGTTGTTTTTAATAATATATTGCCCGATGGGATGCCTTTTTATAATTATACATTGGATTTAAAAGGTATCAGTAGAATAATTCAAGATTGTTATAAGCTTCTTGGCAGAGCAAAAACAATCGATTTGTTGGACAACATTAAAGAAATAGGTTTCAAGGAATGTACAAAAGCCGGCCTTTCATTTGCTGTTACGGACGTAAAAATGCCGACGAAGAAACAGGAGATTATTGATAAGACCCAGGAGGAGATCGAAAAAATACAGAAATTATATCGAAAAGGTATAATAACGGAGGGTGAAAGATATAATCAGATCATAGATACTTGGACCTATGCCGGTGAAAGAGTAGCAGAGGAGATGTTGAATGAGCTTAAAAACGATGTGAGGGAAGGAAAGCGGTATTTGAATCCTGTATATTTAATGTCATCATCAGGCGCAAGGGGCAGTTCTCAGCAGTTAAGACAGCTTGCCGGTATGCGTGGTTTGATGGCGAAACCTTCTGGTAAGATCATCGAGGCCCCAATAAAAGCGAATTTCAGGGAAGGGTTAGGGGTACTGGAGTATTTCAGTTCCACTCATGGTGCGAGAAAAGGATTGGCTGATACTGCTTTAAAAACAGCAGATTCTGGGTATTTGACGAGGAAATTGGCAGATGTTGCCCAGAACGTGGTTATAACAGCGCAAGATTGTGGTACTACAAACGGTATTACCAAGAGTGTTGTTTACCGCGGGGAAAAAGTCGAGGTACCATTAAGTAAGGTAATTACAGGGCGGGTTGCGAGGAATAATATCGTAGATTTGGTAAAAGACGAAGTAATTGTAAGAGAAAATGAATTAATCACGGAAGAAAAAGCAAAGAGGATAGAAGCTTTAGGATATGAAAAGATCAAAGTACGTTCACCGCTGACTTGTGAATTGCCTTTGGGGCTTTGTAAAAAATGCTACGGAATGGATTTATCACGGGGGCAATTTGTGGAGGAAGGTATGGCGGTAGGGATTATTGCGGCGCAATCGATTGGTGAACCTGGTACGCAGCTTACCATGAAAACGTTTCATATCGGTGGTACTGCAACTCGTTCGGTGGAAGAGTCTGAGATAAAAGCAAAGCGGGCCGGAACTGTAAAATATAACAATTTAAATGTAGTAAAAAATCCTCAGGAGAAAAATGTCGCCATTAACGCAAATGGTGAGATCTTACTTATAGATTCTAAGGGAAGACAAATTGATAAACATACTGTAGTGCTTGGTGCAGAGGTATTGGTCAAAGAGAATGATAACGTCGTTGCTCACCAAGTGCTATCGAGATGGGACCCCCATATGATCCCCATATTAACAGAAATGTCCGGCAAAATCCGTTTTGAGGATATTGTGATTGGCAAGACTATGAGGCAGGAGTCTGATGTTTCAACCGGTGTAAAACGGAAGGTGATTATGGAACATAAGGGAGATTTACATCCTCAAATCATTATTGAGGATGAAACAGGTAAGATCCTTGGTCTCTATCCGATCCCGGAGAAGGCGCATCTCGAAGTGGAAGAAGGTGAATTTGTTACTGCTGGGACTTTGCTTGCCAAAACTCCGAGGGAAATTTCAAGGACTGAGGATATCACAGGTGGTTTGCCGAGGGTAGCGGAGATTTTTGAGGCAAGAAAACCGAAAGATCCTGCGGTTATGAGTGAAATTGATGGTGTTGTGGAAGTTGGCGAAAAGCGCCGTGGGAAACGCACGATATTAGTTAAGAGTGAGACGGGGATGGAAATTGAACATCTTGTTCCTCGGGGTAAGCATTTAAAAGTACACAGAGGTGATCATATTAAAGCGGGTAATCCGCTGGTGGAAGGGCCTCTCATACTACAAGACATTTTAAGGATAAGTGGTGAGGAAGAGTTGCAGACATACATGCAGAAAGAAGTTCAAAATGTTTATCGGTCTCAAAATGTACCAATTGATGATAAACATATTGAGATTATTATTGCTCAAATGCTCAGAAAGGTAAAAGTGGATGATGTCGGTGACACAAGTTTTCTGCCGGGTCAAGTTGTTGACAAGTTTAGATTTAAAGAAGAAAATAAGAAAATAATAGGGAAGGGTGGAAAACCTGCAACAGCAAAACCACTATTAATGGGCATAACGAAAGCATCTTTGCAATCTGACAGTTTTATATCTGCAGCATCGTTTCAGGAAACAACCAAAGTTCTAACCAGAGCAGCGCTTGAAGGTAAAGTTGATGAGCTGGTTGGATTGAAGGAAAATGTCATTCTCGGACATCTGGTGCCAGCCGGAACAGGTTATAAGTCTTATTGTTCACTTTCTGTGGTACCAAGTGAAGTAGCCACTTCAAGAGAGTTAGAAAAACATGAGGAAAAAGAACTCGTTACGTCAACCTAACAATATAGGGATGAGAAAAATATGCCAACGATAAATCAATTAATCAGGAAAGGCAGAAAGGGCGCTAAAAACAAAAGTAAAAGCCCGGACTTAGAAAAATGCTCACATAAGAAGGGGGTTTGTCTTCAAGTTATGACTAGAACACCAAAAAAACCTAATTCTGCATTAAGAAAAGTGGCCAGGGTTCGGTTGTCGAATGGTAGGGAAATAACTGCTTATATCCCAGGTGAGGGTCATAATTTGCAAGAACACTCTATTGTTTTAATAAGAGGAGGTCGTGTAAGGGACCTTCCTGGTATTAAATATCATATCATTCGAGGAACGTTGGATTGTGCCGGTGTTGATGGCAGAAGGCGTTCGCGTTCCAAATACGGGACAAAAACACCAAAATAGATTTTCATGAAGGAGAATGTAGTTTATGGCGCTTGCATACAGGAGCACAGGGGTATATTTGCAGCCGGATATAAAATATAAGAGTAAACTGGTATCAAAGTTTATTAATTGCCTTATGCGAAAGGGCAAAAAAAGTGTTGCAGAGAAAGTATTTTACGATGCAATGGGAATTATAGAAAAAAAGATAGCAGATGTTGAACCTTTGGAAATATTCGAAACTGCTGTAAATAACGTTAAACCATTGGTGGAGGTTCGGTCAAAACGTGTAGGTGGAGCAACATATCAGGTGCCTGTAGAGGTTCCAAAGCAAAGGCAAATTTCGTTGGCATTTCGGTGGATAATAGGCGCGGCGAAAGGAAAAAAAGGACGTCCTATGTTCCAGCGATTGGCCGATGAACTAGCGGATGCATATAAAAAGCAGGGAGTAGCCATAACCCAGCGGGAAAATACTCATAAGATGGCTGAGGCTAATAAGGCATTTGCACATTTTGCATGGTCAAAATTTTAGTACAGGAAGTTTAATAATTATGAATATTGAAAAAATGAGAAATTTTGGTATTGCAGCTCACATCGATGCCGGTAAGACGACTACTTCAGAGCGTATTCTTTATTACACCGGAAAATCATATAAAATGGGTGAAGTACACGATGGAACTGCGATAATGGATTGGATGGAAGAGGAACAAAAACGTGGGATTACTATTACTGCGGCTGCTACAACATGTACCTGGAATGACTACCAAATTAATCTGATTGATACACCAGGCCATGTGGATTTTACAATAGAGGTAGAACGTTCGCTCCGCGTACTTGACGGGGCCATTTGCGTATTCTGCGGTGTGGGTGGTGTTGAGGCGCAGTCTGAGACGGTATGGCGTCAGGCGGATAGATATAATGTGCCTAGAATATGCTTTGTGAATAAGATGGACCGCATTGGTGCAGATTTCATGAAAGTAGTGGGAGAGATTAATGAACGATTAGGGATAAAGGCGATTCCTATTCAGCTCCCCGTGGGTAAAGAACAAGGATTTAAAGGTGTAATTGACCTTGTAGCTATGAAGGCCTTGATCTACTCGGATGATGTTGATAAATTGGGGATCAATTTTTCCGTAGAAGAGATCCCGCCGGAATATAAAAAAGATGCTGAAGTTCAGCGTGAAAAGATGATTGAGTGGCTAGCAGAACAAGTAGATTGGCTAACGGAAAAATTTTTAAGTGGTGAGAGCATAACAAACGAAGAAATAAAAAAGGCGATCAGAGAAGGGACGATTAATTTAAAACTTGTACCTGTGATGTGCGGTTCTGCATTTAAAAGAAAAGGGGTCCAGCCACTCCTTGATGCCGTATGCGATTACCTGCCTTCACCAGCCGACAGAAAATCAATTGTCGGTACAAATCCCTATACAGATGAGGACGTATCAAGAAAACCGCTTCCCACAGAACCTTTTAGCGCCTTGGCTTTTAAAATTGCATCGGATAAGCACGGTGATTTGACATTTATAAGGGTTTACTCTGGCAAGATAAGTTCGGGTACCAGGGTAATAAATTCTGGGAAAGATAAAAAAGAATTAATTAGTCGTATTTATAAAATGCACGCAAACACCCGTGAACAGGTGAATGAGCTTACTGCTGGAGATATAGGTGCTGTAATTGGTTTGAAGTATACAGTCACAGGAGACACCTTGTGTGATTCTGATAATCCCATAGTTCTAGAGAAGATGGAATTCCCTGATACAGTGATATCTATGGCGATAGAACCCAAGACGGACGCTGAAAAGGAAAAACTTGGCGTTGTACTGTCGAAATTGGCAAAAGAAGACCCAACGTTTAAAGTTCGTATGGACCAGGAGACTGGGCAAATGATTATTTCGGGTATGGGTGAGTTGCATTTGGAAGTAATTAAAAATAGAATGCTGAGCGAATATAAAGTTGATGCCAATGTGGGGGCTCCAAAGGTTTCTTACAGAGAAACAATAGCCAAAAAGGTTGAGGTTGAAGGTAAATTTATTCAGCAGACAGGTGGCCACGGTCAATATGGACATGTGTGGATTACATTAGAACCTTTTAAAGGTGAGGAGTCGGTAACTTTTGAGGATGCCATTGTTGGTGGAAAGATTCCTAAGCAATACATAAGATCAGTAGAAAAAGGAATCAGGGAAACTGCTACGACTGGTGTTGCCGGGGGATACCCGCTCATCGATATAAAAGTTACGCTAACCGATGGTTCAACTCATCCTGTGGATTCATCTGATTTGGCATTTTATACTGCCGCAAGTATTGCGCTGAGAAAAGGTGTGGAAATGGCAAAGTCAATATTACTGGAGCCAATAATGACTTTGGAAATTGTAGTTCCTGAGCAATATATGGGGGATGTAATAAGCGAAATCCATAGTCGAAGGGCAAATATTCTCGAAATGGGTACAAGAGGTGGACTCAGGATTATTAAGGGTGATGTGCCACTTGCAGAGATGTTTGGGTACTCAACGGTATTACGGTCAATTACACAGGGTAGGGGAACATTTACTATGGAACCGTTAGAATACAGACCTGCGCCTGCAAAGGCATTCAGCAGTGTTGCATAATGTTACTTAAAATAATCGGAGGTTTGAGCGATGGGTAAAGAAGTATTTAAGCGGACGAAGCCGCATGTGAATGTGGGGACGATAGGGCATGTGGATCACGGGAAGACGACGTTGACGTCAGTGATAACACATGTATTGGCGAAGCAGGGGTTGGCCAAGGAGAGGGCGTATGATTCGATAGACAAGGCGCCGGAGGAGAGGGAGAGGGGTATAACAATAGCGATATCACATGTGGAGTACGAGACGCAAAAGAGGCATTATGCGCATGTTGATTGTCCTGGGCATGCGGATTACGTGAAGAATATGATAACCGGAGCGGCGCAGATGGATGGTGCGATACTGGTGGTGAGTGCGCCGGATGGGCCAATGCCGCAGACGCGGGAGCATATATTGCTGGCGAGGCAGGTTGGGGTGCCGAGGATTGTGGTGTTTATGAACAAGGTGGATATGCTCGAGGATAAGGAGTTGTTGGATTTGGTGGAGATGGAGGTTCGCGAGTTGTTGAGTAAGTACAATTTCCCCGGGGATGAGATACCGGTGATCAGGGGGTCGGCGCTCAAGGCGAATGAGTGCGGGTGTGGGGCGGCGACGTGCGCGAATTGCGGACCTGTGTTGAAGTTGATGGAGGCAGTGGATGCATATATTCCCGACCCAGTAAGAGAGATAGATAAGCCGTTTTTGATGTCGGTGGAAGATGTGTTTAGTATCAAAGGACGGGGTACAGTGGGAACTGGGAGGGTGGAGAGGGGTAAGGTGAAGGTTGGCGATGAGGTGGATATCGTAGGGATAAGGCCGGAGATTAAGAAGTCTGTAGTGACAGGGGTGGAGATGTTTAATAAGACGTTGGATGAGGGGCAGGCGGGAGACAACCTTGGGGTGTTGCTGAGAGGTATAGAGAAGGATGATTTGGAGAGGGGTCAGGTGTTGGCGAAACCGGGGAGTATAACTCCGCATAGGAAGTATGAGGCAGAGGCATATATATTGACGAAGGAAGAGGGTGGCAGGCATACACCATTTTTTAATGGGTATAGGCCGCAGTTCTATTTCAGGACGACGGATGTGACGGGGGTGGTAAGCTTGACGGGTGGTGCAGAGATGGTGATGCCTGGTGATAATGTGAAGGTAAATGTGGAGTTGCTGACACCGATAGCGATGGATGAGGGGTTGAGGTTTGCTATCCGGGAGGGTGGAAAGACTGTCGGCGCCGGCGTCGTTACAAAAATTATTGAATAAAACGGCAATTTAATATTGACTTTTGTTGAATATATGTTAATATCATTCCCTTTTGCAAAGAAAGTTTCACTATTTCATTAATTGGAGCGTTAGAGTGCTGGATCAGAAAATAAGAATACGAATGGAAGCTTACGATCATAGAATACTGGATCAATCGGCTTTAGAGGTTGTAGAGACGGCGAAGCGCACCGGAGCAAAGGTGTTTGGCCCTGTTCCCTTGCCAACACGGATCGAGAGGTATACTGTTTTAAGATCACCGCATGTTGACAAAAAATCCAGGGAACAATTTGAGATAAGAACGCATAAGAGGCTAATAGATATTGTCGAGCCTACGGCGAAGACTATGGATGCTTTGAACAAAATAAATATGCCTGCCGGTATAGAGATTAAAATAAAAGCATAAATTCGAGATTGCAAATTTCATAGGATTGAGGTGGAAGAAGGATGTTAAATGGTTTTCTTGGTAAAAAAATAGGGATGACGCAGATATATTCTGAGGATGGTAGGTTGTTGCCGGTAACTCTGATACAGGCTGGGCCATGCAGTGTGATGCAGGTAAAAACTATCGAAAATGATGGGTACGCTGCGGTTCAGCTCGGATTTGATGATAAAAAAAAGAAGAGAGCAAATAAGCCGGAGATTGGGCATGCGACAAAGTCTTCTTTAGGACCAAAAAGATTTGTGCGTGAAGTAAAGCCCGATGAGGGCGCAGACATCAAAATAGGTCAAAGCATAACCGTGGATATATTTAATGATATAAAAAAGGTGGATGTAGTTGGTGTGACTAAGGGAAAGGGGTATGCTGGTGTAATGAAGAGGTGGAATTTTAAAGGTGGTCTCAATACTCATGGATCCACCAGGCATAGACCGCCGGGTTCTATTAGTTCAAACACCGACCCGGCAAGGGTGATTCGCGGAAAGAAGATGGCAGGAAGGCTTGGAGGGGAGCGTGTGACGATAAAGAATATTGATGTGGTTGGAATAGATAAAGACAGGAATCTTTTGTTTGTCAGGGGTGCCGTTCCTGGACATAAGGGAGGGTATCTCGTATTGAATAAGGCAAGGGCAAAAAGATAGGTAGGTAAGCTATGGATATATCTGTATTTAATAAAGAAGGTGAAAAAATAGACAGCGTGCAGCTTGATAAAGAGAAGTTTGGTGGTCCGGTACGCAATACACTGCTCAGGGATGTTGTGTTAATGTATGAGGCAAATAAAAGACAGGGCAACGCTTCTACAAAAACAAGGGGAGAGGTTGCCGGGGGTGGAAAAAAACCGTGGGTTCAAAAACACACAGGCAGGGCTAGGGCTGGTAGTATTCGTTCGCCTCTCTGGAAAGGTGGAGGAGTGACGTTTGGTCCAAAACCAAGAGATTATTCCTACGCTATTCCAAAGAAGGCAAAGAAACTGGCGCTTTTTTCGGCGTTGGCTGCCAGGGCTAGGGATAATGAGTTGGTAGTGGTTGAAGATTTAAATTTTAATGCCCCTAAGACCAAGCAGATGGCTGGGATATTAAAGGCCCTCGGAATAAGTGGTTTGAGATGTTTGATCGTTATATCAAAGGCAGATGAGATGGTTTGGAAATCTGCCAGAAATATTCCTTCTGTAAAAGTCATGAGCAGCGCGGAACTGAATGCGTATGAAGTGCTTAAGCCTGAAAAAATACTGCTGACAAAGGAAGCTTTGGGCAAAATAAAATAGGGGGTTCTCATTTAATGAATAATTATCAGATAATAAAGAAACCTTTGAGAACTGAAAAGAGTGTTGCTGATGGAGAAGCGACAAACTCGTATCATTTTGAGGTCGATTTACGTGCAAATAAGATTCAGATAAAAGAAGCGATAGAGAAATTCTTTAATGTAAAGGTTGAAGACGTGCGGACATTAGTCAGGAAGGGAAAGACGAGAAGGGTTAGATTCAAGTTGGGCAGAACGAAAGATTGGAAGAAAGCCATCGTTACACTGAAAGAAGGAAATACTATAGATCTTGGCTATTAATAGCAGGGCCTAACTAACAGGAAGAGGATTGGTGTTTATGGGTATTATATATTATAAACCAGTGACAGCAGGAAGAAGATTCGCGAGCGTTTCCGATTTTTCAGAGGTTACGAGGAGTAAACCTGAAAAAAAGTTATTGGAACCCTTGAGAAAAACTGGTGGTAGGAATTCATCAGGAAAAATAACTGCAGAACATATAGGTGGAGGCAGCAGACGTCATTATAGGCTTATTGATTTTAAGCGTAAGAAGGATAATGTGCCGGCTAAGGTTGCGAGTATAGAATATGATCCCAATCGGTCTGCCCGAATTGCACTGTTGCATTATGCAGATGGTGAGAAAAGATATATTCTTGCTCCAGAAAATTTAAGGGTTGGCCGGACGGTAATGTCGGGAGATAAAATAGAGCCTGAAATAGGTAATTGTATGCCGCTCAAAAATATTCCGTTGGGTTTGGAAGTGCATAATATTGAATTGCGTGCAGGTCAAGGTGGTCGGTTTGTTCGTTCTGCCGGTGGGGCGGCAAAACTGATGGCTAAGGAGGGGAGTTATGCACATATTGTTCTTCCGTCGGGTGAGGTAAGAAAAGTATTTTGCGGATGCAGAGCTACAATAGGGAAGCTCGGAAACGCAGATCATGTGAATATTAGAATTGGAAAAGCTGGTAGGAATCGGTGGAAGGGGAGAAGACCTCATGTAAGGGGGGTTGCGCAAAATCCTGTATCTCATCCCTTGGGTGGTGGTGAAGGTAGAAGTGGGGGTGGTAGACATCCATGTTCCAGGACCGGGTTATTGGCAAAGGGTGGAAAAACGAGAAAAAAGAAGTCGTTAAGTAATAAATTTATCATACGAGGAAGAAGGATTGGCGCCAGGGGTAATCGATAGGATGGAAAATTAGTACTCAGGAGACAATATGAGTCGTTCAGTTAAAAAGGGACCATATATTGACAGTAAGTTGATGAAGAAAGTATTGAAGCAAAAAGATTCTGGGGGTAGTGAGCCTATCCGGACTTGGTCAAGAAGTTGTACGATTGTGCCTGAATTTGTATCGCATACTTTTATGATCCATAATGGCAAAACATTTCAAAAACTTTTTGTTACGGATGATATGGTTGGTCACAAGCTTGGTGAATTTGCCCAAACAAGAATTTTTAGAGCTCATGGGGGTGTGAAAAAGAAAGAAGCCCCGCATGGATAGTGAGTTGTAAGGGTTTATTTTTAGAGTGGCACACTGAAAGGTCGGGTAGCGATGGAATTCAGATCCTGTTATAAATACGCAAGGATATCTCCGCGAAAGGCAAGATATGTAATAGATCTTGTCCGTGGGAAATCAGTTAATGATGCATTAAGAATATTGAGGGTAACTCATAAACGGTCATCCTCCATGATCGATAAGACAATAAGGGCGGCGATAGCAGCGGCAAGCGAAAATCTAGATGTGGATATTGATTCGTTATACGTGACACAGGCCCTTGTGGATGCAGGACCAAGCCGAAAATGGCAACGTCCAAGACCGCGCGGAATGTCAGCGCGCATATTAAAACGTACAAGTCATATTACCGTGGTGTTGTCTGAAAAGGCTAAGAGTCAAATATTTAAAAATAAATGAGGAGAAGAAATGGGTCAAAAGGTTTGCCCAATAGGTTTCAGGATAGGAATTACGGAAGGTTGGAAGTCCCTTTGGTATGCCGATAAAAAGGATTTTGGTTCTTTACTGGTGGAAGATCAGAAGATACGTAAGATAATAAAGAAAAGTTATGGTTTTGCTGGAATACCTTTTATTGAGATAGAAAGAACTCGGCAAGATGCGAAAGTAACATTACACACTGCACGCCCAGGTTTGATTATAGGCAGAAAAGGAGCTGAGGTTGACAAACTCAGAGACGAGCTGCAGAAATTTATAGGTCGTGAAGTCGTTATAAAAATAAAAGAAATTAGCAGGCCAGAGTTGTATGCGCAACTAGTCGCAGAAAACATAGCAGAGCAATTGGAGAAAAGAGCTGCCTTCAGAAGGGCGATGAAGAAGGCTATGGATGCATCCGTAGATGCCGGTGCGAAGGGAGTGAGGATGCAGGTGGCAGGCAGACTAGGGGGGGCAGAAATTGCTCGGACAGAAAAGATGTCATTTGGAAGTATTCCTTTACATACTTTAAGGGCTGATGTCGATTATGGTTTTGCAGAAGCTAAGACCACATATGGTGTGATTGGAGTAAAGGTGTGGATATATAAAGGTTTAATTGGTTCAGTGAAGGAGAAGAAACATGCGCCTGATGCCAAAGAGGGTGAAGTTCAGGAAGTCGCAAAGGCAGAAAATTAAAGGAAATGCTACACGGGGTAATACAGTAGCCTTTGGTGAGTTTGGTTTGCAATCTTTGGAACCAGGCTGGATAACAGCCCAACAACTGGAAGCAGGGAGGGTCTCAGCTTCACAATACCTTCCAAGGGAAGGAAAGTTAACTATACGGGTTTTCCCTCATAAATCTGTTTCATCAAAGCCTATAGAAACTCGAATGGGTAAAGGTAAGGGTGAGCCTGAATTTTGGGTTGCCGTAGTAAAACCTGGGACTATGCTCTATGAGTTGAGTGGGATTAATGAGGAAATTGCCAAACTGACTTTTAACAGAATCGCTCATAAAATGCCAGTGAAAGTACGCCTTGTTCAAAGGAGAAAGACGATTTGAAGGCCAGTGAAATTAGAACTAAATCTAAGCAGGAAATTATAGATGAAATTGAAGCTAGCAGGCGGGAATTACTAAATATTTGTTTCCAGTGGCAGGCAGGAGAAACCAGAAATCCTGCGCAGAGGAAAAGTATTAAAAAAAATATAGCAAGATTAGAAACTATCCTACGGGAGATTGATTTAGGTATTAATAAATATTCTCAAAATGAAGGAGTGGAAAGCAAATGAGTCTTGGATATCCGCGCGGTAGAAAGAGGAAAGTTGTTGGAATGGTGGTAGGCAATAGGATGCACAAGACGATAGTGGTAGAGGTAGTGCGCCTTATTAAACATCCGAGATATGAAAAGTACATAAAACGGTCTACCGTATATAAGGCACACGACGAAAACAATCAGGCGGGGCTGGGTGATAGGGTAGAAATTATAGAAACGAGGCCGCTGAGCAAAACGAAAACTACAAAATTGGTGAAGATCATAGAGAAAGCGAAGCATTAAATAGTAATTGGAGTTTTTGAAATGATAATGGAACAAACAAAACTGGACATTGCAGATAACAGTGGTGCCAAAAGGGCTACATGTATCAAGGTGCTGGGGGGGAGTGGCAGAAAATATGCGGCTGTTGGTGATGTTATTGTTGCCGCAGTAAAGAAAGCTATCCCCGAAGGAGTAGTGAAAAAAGGAGATGTTGTGAAGGGGGTTGTTGTCAGGACAAAAAAAAATATTCGTAGAGACGATGGGTCGTATTTAAAATTTGATAAGAATGCTATAGTTATTATTGACAATGATGGTAACCCGAGAGGAACGCGCATTTTTGGTGCCGTTGCCAGGGAATTACGGCAAAAGAATTTTATGAAGATAGTATCGTTGGCTGCAGAAGTGGTGTAGGCTGATTCAGATAGAGCAAGGGTAATAGGTACATTTTGGAGAGATTTATGCATGTTCGTGTGAATGATTTAGTTGCAGTAATGGCAGGGAATGAAGCGGGTAAAACAGGAAAGATAATAAAAGTTTTACGTGATAAGGAGCGAGTTGTAATAAAAGGTGTTAATTTGGTTTACAAGCATACAAAGCCTAGTCAGAAAAATCCGCAGGGCGGGAGGATACAAAAAGAGGCCTCCCTTTCTATCGCGAATGTGCTGCCAATTTGCCAAAATAAAAGCTGTAAAAAGTACAATAGGGGTGTGAGGACAAAAAAAAAGATATTGGATCATGGTGATAAGCTTCGTGCGTGTGTTTATTGTGGTTCCGAAATAGTGTCGGCAGAATGAAGGTTATGGGATTTAAAATATGGCGAGATTGTTAGAAAAGTATAAACAGCAGGTGGTGCCTCAACTTACAGAGAAGTTCAGATATACTAATAGATTATCTGTACCCAGACTTCAGAAGATAGTTATCAATATGGGCATGGGTAGGGCAACAGAGAATAAAAAACTTATTGAGGAGGGGGTAGAACACCTCACAATTATAGCAGGCCAAAAGCCTCTCATTACAAAAGCCAAAAAGGCTATTTCCGGTTTTAAACTCAGGAAAGATCAGGCTGTTGGATGTAAGGTAACGTTGCGTGGAAAAAAAATGTATGAATTTTTGGACCGTTTGATCAGCATTGTATTACCAAGGATAAGAGATTTTAGAGGGCTTTCTACGAAGTCATTTGATGGTCGTGGAAACTATACCGTTGGACTTACAGAACAGATCGTGTTTCCTGAAATAAGTGTGGATACGGTTGAATTTGTTCAAGGGATGGATATTACTATGGTAATCACTGGCAATTCGAATGAGCAATCCTGCGAATTATTAAGATTATTAGGTATGCCTTTTAGATCAGAATAGGGAGTATGAATGGCAAGGAAATGTCTTATTGAGAAATCGAAGAAAGAACCAAAATATCAAACAAGAAAGTATAATAGATGTAAACTATGCGGGCGTCGCAGGGCTTACTACCGAAGGTTTCAGATTTGCAGGCTTTGTTTTAGAAAGCTTGCTTCAAAGGGTGAGATACCAGGGGTAAAAAAGGCAAGTTGGTAGTGAAAAAGTAAGTGAATAATGACTGAAGATTCTGTTAAAATTTAAGGAAATATAACAATGTGTATGACAGATCCAATTTCTGATATGCTTACGCGTATTAGAAATGCAAATACGATAAGGCGTGAGAGTGTTGATATTCCCTTGTCAAAGTTAAAGTTATCAATTTTGAAAATCTTAAAAGAAGAAGGTTATATAAAAGAGTTCAAAGAGATACCGGGCGAAAATAAACAAAATACCGTTAGGGTTTATCTAAAATATGGGCCGTTAAAACAGAAAATAATCAATAAATTAGAGAGAGTGAGCAAATCGAGCCGAAGAATTTATAAGAAGACAAAGGAAGTTGAAAAAGTTTTTGGTGGGATAGGGGTTGCGATATACTCAACATCAAAAGGAGTTATCAGTGATAAAGAATGTAGGAGACAAAAAATAGGTGGCGAGCTTATTTGTATTGTATCGTAGCAGTTTTATCTGGATAGAGGCTTAATATGTCGCGAATAGGGAAGCAACCGGTTAAAGTTCCAAATGATGTAAAGTTGTCAATAGCTGGCAACACGTTGAATGTTGAAGGATCGAAAGGAAAACTGAGTCAGGTCTTTCATCCTGATATTGCAATAGAATATAATCAACAGGGTAAACAGATTTTAGTAAAAAGACCTACTGACGAAAAGTATCATAAAGCGCTGCATGGTTTGACTCGCGCGCTTATAGCAAACATGATTACAGGTGTTACTAACGGTTTTTCAAAAAATCTTGAAATTGTTGGGCTTGGATATAATGCCAAGATACAAGGCAAGGACCTTGTTTTATTGCTTGGTTATACACATCCGGTGCATTTGGAGATTCCAAAGGGGATAAAAGTGGATGTTACTAATCCTACCAACCCGGCGAAACTTACAGTGTCTGGTCCTGACAAACAAATGGTAGGACAATTTTCTGCAGTAATAAGAGGAATGAAGCCACCTGAGCCGTATAAAGGGATGGGAATTAAATATGAAGGTGAAGTTATTAAGAGAAAGGCTGGAAAGGCATTCACTTCTGGTGGTGCATAGCTGATATAAAGGGCTTAATTATGAATCGTATAAAGGAAAAAATACGTAAAAGAACTAGACGTCATTTGAGGATTAGACGGAAGGTAATTGGAACTAGTGAAAGACCACGTTTAAGCGTCTGTCGAACGTTAAGGCATATTTATTGCCAAATTATTAATGATATTGAGGGAAGGACTTTGGCTGCCGCATCGACACAATCTCCCGACATTCAGTCGCAGATCAAGTATGGTGGGAACGTGAAGGCAGCGGAGATTGTTGGGAAAAAAATTGCTGACGAAGCAAAGAATAAGGGAATTACAAAAGTTGTCTTTGATAAAGGCGGTTATAAGTACCACGGCAGGATAAAGGCATTGGCTGAAAGTGCAAGAAAGCATAATCTGAGTTTTTAAAAAGCGGATTATTACAAGGAGATTCATTTGGCACGTTTTGAAGAACCTATAAATTTAGAAGAAACAGTTATAAGGGTCAATCGTTGTACAACCGTAACGAAGGGTGGAAAGTCAATGAGTTTTAGCGCCCTTGTGGTTGTTGGTGATAAGAAAGGTAGTGTTGGCATTGGGTTTGGTAAGGCGCGTGAAGTACCGAATGCCGTCAGTAAGGCAGTTAAGGAAGCCAAGAAGCAAATGGTTAAAATTCCGTTGATGGGCGGAACAATACCACATGTGGTGTGGGGAAGGTTTAAGGCCGCTAATATTTTTTTAAAACCAGCATCACCTGGAACTGGTATTAAGGCGGGGGCTTCGGCGCGGGCTGTACTTGAATCGGCAGGGATTACGAATATCTTGACAAAGTGTTACGGTAAGAGAAATCCGCTTAATGTGGCCAAGGCGACATTGATAGGATTGCAATCCTTGAGAACAAAGGAAGAGATTGAAGAGCTAAGGGGAGTGAAGATAGAATGAATTTTATGGATGTAAAATCAATGCCGTTTCATAGAAAACGCAAGAGGAGAGTTGGTCGCGGTAGAGGATCAGGGATGGGAAAAACCTCTGGTAGGGGGGGGAAAGGCGCAACGGCAAGGTCTGGGAATGAAACAACGATACAATTTGAGGGTGGACAAACGCCTCTTTTCCGCAGGTTACCAAAGAGAGGATTTAATAATCCATTTAAAAAGAAATATGCTATCGTCAATATTAAAGATATTGCTCAGTTTGATAATGGCACAACGGTAACTATTGACAAGTTAAAAGAATCCGGGATCATTAAAAAAGTTTTAGATGGTATAAAAGTACTCGGTGACGGTGAGATTAAAACCTCTTTGACCGTCGTAGCGCATAAATTCAGTAAGGTGGCAATGGAAAAGATTGAAGCAGCAGGAGGGAAAGCAAAGGTCCTGTCATGATCGAACAATTTGGAAATATTTTTCGAATACCTGAACTACGTAAGAAAGTACTAATAACTCTCGGGCTTATAGCTTTATGTCGTGTTGGTGTTTATATACCGATTCCGGGGATCGATACGATGGTACTGAAGTCTTACTTTAATCAGTTTACGCAAACCGGTGTTGGTCAGTTATTAGGACTTGTAGATATGTTTGCCGGGGGGGCATTGGCTTCTGGTGCTATCTTTGGTTTAGGGGTTATGCCGTACATTAGTGCATCCATCATTTTCCAACTGTTGGTAGGTGTGGTGCCCTATTTAGAAAGATTACAGAAGGAGGGTGAGGTAGGAAGAAAGAAGATCAACCAATATACTCGCCTTGCGACTGTGGGATTATGCCTCTTTCAAGCTTTTGTGATGACGAGAACGCTTTATACTGTCGAAATTAATGGTGCTCCAGTAATTCCTGTATATCTCCAAGGTTTTGGATTTCAGGCTATGGCTGCGCTTCTGTTGACCACGGGGACGATGATTTTAATGTGGATTGGAGAGCAAATAGAGGAACATGGGATAGGCAGTGGGATTTCGATAGTTATCATGGTTGGTATTATTGACCGCTTACCTTGGGCATTTTCTCAGGTAATGCAGAACTTTACCTTTTCTGTAACGCCGGCTGAACATCAGATTGGGATTGTAAAATTAATCATACTGTTAGGTATGTTTTTCTCAATTGTTGGTGGTGTTGTGTATATCACGCAAGGACAGAGGCGCATACCTGTACAGCAGGCGAAACACACGCGTGGAAGGAAGGTATATGGCGGACAAAGGCATTTTTTGCCCCTGCGCGTGAATCAAGCTGGTGTGATGCCAATAATATTTGCACAGTCACTTTTAATTTTTCCGGCTGCGATTATGCAGGGTGTCCAAGTCAGGCTGGAGCCTGGTAGTTTTGGATACTGGGTCACTTCACGTTTATCTGATATTTTGCAAGGTGGAGTAATTTACGTTATACTTTATATTCTTCTAATAACGTTCTTTTGTTATTTTTGGACTGCCATACAGTTTAATCCTAAAGAGATGTCGAATAATATGAAAGATTATGGGAGTTTTATACCTGGGATTAGGCCAGGGCAAAGGACCGCAGAATATTTAGAAGGGATTATGGGCAAAATTACGTTAGCTGGTGCTGCTTTTCTGGCTTTAATTGCAATTTTACCTAAGCTTGTGGCGGGGGGGTTTGAGCTTAACCGTGCTATAGCTGGTTTTTACGGTGGGACAGGTTTGCTGATAATCGTTGGGGTGGCGCTTGATATGGTTCAAAGGATAGAATCTCATATGATTATGAGGCAATATAGTGGTTTTCTCAGCGGTGGCTCTAGAATTAGAGGAAGAATGGGATGAGAATTGTGTTTCTAGGGCCTCCTGGCGCAGGTAAAGGTACACAGGCTGAAACCGTTAGTAAGGTAAAAAAGTTGCCGCATATATCTTCTGGTAATTTATTGAGGGAGGCAGTTGAGACAGGTACTGAAACGGGCATAAAGGCGAGCGATTATATAGAGAAAGGATTATTAGTACCGGATCAGATAGTTGTCGATATCATCAAAGATCGTATCTTACGGGACGATTGTAAAGGTGGATTTATATTAGACGGATTTCCGAGGACGCTTTCTCAGGCGAAAGTATTGGATGAGATGTTAGAAAAGCTCGGGAATAAGTTGGACTTGGTATTTTATTTTTCGGTATCAGAAGAAAATGTGGTTCTCCGATTATCAGGTAGGAGAATTTGTAGCGATTGTGGGGCTAATTATCATCTAAAATTTGTTCCATCTGCGAAAGAAGGAATTTGCGACAAATGTGGGGGAAAGTTGTACCAACGTGCAGATGATAAATCAGAAACCGTATCGGAAAGGATAAGAGTTTATCACGACCAAACTGAAGACCTCATTGAGTATTATAAAAAGAATGGTATCTTAAAAGAAATTATATCTGATGCAAATATAGAGATAATTACTAAAAACATATTAGATACCATTGAGTGTACCCTGATGAACAGACCCTTGATTGGCTATGGAGTAGTTTGAGTTGATTGTTCGAAAATCACCCCGAGAAATTGAATTAATGAGGGTGGCTGGAAAAATTACTGCAGATGCTCTACGGCTAGCCAAGGAAATAGCAAAGAACGATGTAACGACAGACTATATAAATGCAGAGCTTGAAAAGTATATTATAAGTCAAGGGGGAATACCAATATTCAAAGGATATAGGGGGTTTCCGAAAAGTATCTGTGCCTCAATAAATGAGGAAGTGGTTCATGGAATACCAGGCAATCGAAGGCTGAAAAACGGAGATATTCTTAGCGTAGACGTTGGAGTAGGCTATCGTAAATACGTTGCTGATGCAGCGCTTACAATACCAATAGGAGAAATAACAGCAGAGGCCAAGCGAATTATTGATGTTTGTGAAAAGTCGCTTTACTTGGCAATTAGTGTCATAAAGTCAAATGAAAAGCTTTCCTTAATTGCACGGACAATACAAGACTATGTAGAGAAAAATGGTTACTCCGTTATACGAAATTATACTGGTCATGGAATTGGAAGATGTATGCATGAAGACCCTCAAGTACCTAATTTTGTGAGTAGATCGTTACTGGAAGCAGATGAAATTTTGATGCAGGGAGTAACGATTGCTATAGAACCGATGATATGTATGGGTCATTGTGATACTGAGGTGTTAAATAACAAATGGACGGTTGTAACAAAAGATAGAAAATTATCTGCGCATTTTGAACATACAGTAGTAATTACAGAAAATGGGGCAGATATTTTGACATTATAAAAGATTTTTAATATACTTTTTTTATGGCAAAAGAAGAGCCAATTAGGGTTGAAGCTACTGTAAAAGAAGCATTACCTAATGCGATGTTCTGGGTAGAATTGCAGAATGGACATAGGGTACTTGCACATGTTTCTGGAAAAATGCGGATGCATTTTATCAAGATATTGCCAGGTGATAAAGTGACAATAGAAATGTCACCATACGATCTCGATAAAGGCAGAATTATTTATAGACAAGTGTAAACTTAGTTCGATATTTGAAATAATGCATAATTACTGTATAGGTGATTGATATGAAAGTTCGGGCTTCTGTAAAGCGAATTTGTGAAAACTGTAAGATAGTAAGAAGAAGAAATGTGGTACGTGTTATTTGCTCAAATCCTCGCCATAAACAAAGGCAGGGATGATGCTTTCGGATTAATTTGGAGAAATTGAGAAAGGAATATATAAATGCCAAGAATTGCTGGAAACGATATTCCTGCTGACAAAAGGGTAGTGATTGCACTTACCTACATTTATGGAATTGGGAAGGCGCTTTCGCAGAAGATATTGAAAGATTTGAATATCGACGAGAATGTACGTGCAAAGGACCTCCATGAAGATCAACTGAGTATGCTAGGTGCATATATCGAAAAGAATTTTACCATCGAAGGTCAGTTGCGCAGGCAGGAAATGCAAAATATTGCGCGGATGAAAAGTATCAACTGTTACCGTGGGATACGACACAAAGTAGGTTTACCAGTGAGGGGACAAAGAACTAAAACAAATGCACGCACGAGAAAAGGTCGTAAAAAGACAGTGGCTGGTAAGAAGAGTGTAAAAGAGCTGGGTTAGCATGATCTCTGTCTTAATCCTGGATTTTTGATATGCCACAGAGCTGAGAATCGACATGAAAACTAAAGAAGCAATAGAGGAGATATTAAAATCTGGCGGAGAATTATTAAAGGTTCTTGATCTAAATCTTGATCATTCTGGTGAAGATAGGGAAATAAAGAAATTCAATGAGGTGGTAGGGTTTTGCGAACAAGTTCTGCGGATTATAGAAACGTATAAGACAGATAAAGAGATTGTGTTTCTTGATTGTTCGTGCGGTAAATCATATTTGTCATTCGCCTTAAATTATATTTTTTCGAAACGGTTAGCTATAAAAACTTTTTTTTATGGTGTAGATACCAACCGAGTATTGATAGAGAAGTGTGAGCGAATTAGAGATATCCTAGGTTTTAGAAATATGTATTTCATCAACGGCAGGATTATTGAAGTTCAGCCCGAAAAGCCCGTTGATTTAGTGATTGCATTACATGCATGTGATATTGCCACTGATGAGACAATTGCCAAAGGTATTAAACTTGAGGCAAAATATATAATTGTGGTTCCGTGTTGTGAGAATCAAATACGGGGTCGGTTGAAGTCTGGGCATCCGCTAGTCGATTTAACCGATTTTGGACTTTTAAGATATCGTTTTGCAGACATTTTAACAGAGGCCTTGAGGTCGCAATTCCTTACGGGCGCTGGCTATCATGTGAAACTTACTGAGATCGTATCTCCCAAATTTACTCCAAAAAATCTAATGATTATAGCGCGAAGAAAAAAAGAATATGGAAATTGCAACATGGACAAATATAAAAAACTGGACGAAATGTTTAATACAGATTTTGTTTTAAAAAATTATTTTGATGAACGTGAATTAAAACGGAGTGATTGCCTTAGTTCTGTTAATAGTTAAAGAACTTATTTGGTTTTGAGGATAATAAAATAATCATGTCAAGTATTGGTAAGAAAAAGATAAGACGTAATGTAACACGAGCAATTGCTAATATAAAAGCGACTTTTAATAATACTTATGTCACAATTTCAGATATTAATGGCGAGACAATATGTTGGGCAAGTGCTGGTACTGTTGGATTTAAAGGGTCTCGTAAAAGCACTCCTTTTGCTGCTCAGAAGGCGGCGTCAAGTGCGGCAGAGAAAGCCCAAAGATTTGGGGTCCAGGAAATTGAAATCAGGGTGAAAGGACCTGGTCCAGGCAGAGAGTCGGCAATTACGGCACTTCAAGCAGCAGGTCTGAGTGTGAAAGCGATTGAGGATGTAACGCCGCTTCCCCACAACGGTTGTCGGCCCAGGAAAAAGCGCAGGGTATAAATACGTTATAAGGTGAGGTTCAGGAAAGGAATAATATGGCAAGATATGTAGGTCCGCAGTGCAGATTGTGTAGGCGGGAGGGTGAAAAACTATTTCTTAAAGGAATGAGGTGTGACACCGTAAAGTGTGCAATTACAAAGCGTAAATATCCTCCAGGCCAATTTACGTGGGGCAGAGGTAAATTGTCGAAGTATGGCATACAATTTAGAGAAAAACAGAAAGTAAAGCGATTTTACGGGATTTTGGAAAGACAATTTCGGAATTATTTTAGAAAAGCAGAAAGACAAAAGGGAAATACGGGAGAAAATCTTTTGAACATGCTGGAGAGAAGGCTTGATAATGTTGTTTATTTGCTTTCTTTTGCAGCGTCTAGAAAAAGTGCAAGGCAGCTTGTTTTGCATGGCCACGTAATGGTTAATAGTAAAAAAGTAGATATTGCATCTTACCTTGTAAAGATTGGTGATATCATAAAACCAGGAAATAGCGAGGTGAGCCAAAACATTGTGAAAGCAAATATCGAATTGGTAAAAGGTCGGCATCTTCCCGCTTGGGTTCAATTTAAAGCTGATACGCTGGAAGGGGTGGTAATACAACTCCCTACAAGGGAAGATACTTCAGTTCCTGTTCAAGAACAGTTAATAGTTGAACTGTGTTCTAAATAAGTTATTTGGTCAGTTCAATTCATCCCACAACTGTAATACTAGCAAAATGCTTGTAGATAGCCTCACGTTTTTGTTTTTCATATTAGAATAATATTATTCACGACTGATATTTAATTTATTTTAAAATCCCTTATTAATTGGATTAGGGGGAAAAATATGCGAATAAGGTGGAGAGGTCTCGAACTTCCTGTCCGTGTGGATGTGGAAAAAGAGACTTTGACCGATAAATATGGCAAGTTTATAGCTGCTCCGTTTGAGCGTGGTTTTGGGCATTCCATTGGCAATAGTTTACGTAGAATTTTACTTTCTTCGTTGGAGGGAAGTGCGGTTGTATCCGTTAAAATAAATGGTGTGAGCCATGAATTTACTACTATTCCTGGTGTTGTGGAAGATGTGGCAGATATAATATTGAACATTAAAAATCTGGTTGTGAAACTACACACTGACCAACCGAAGATAATAAAAATTGATGCGAACAAAAAAGGGGAAATAAAAGCAAAAGATATTATTACGGATGCCAGCGTGGAGATCGTAAATGGAGATTTGCACATTGCTACGCTCTCCGAGGATATAAATTTTATTGTAGAAATGGAAGTGCGAAAAGGCCGAGGATATGTGACGGCTGAGGAAAACGAATCTGATGAGCAGGAAGTTGGTTTAATTCCCGTCGATTCATTATTTTCTCCCGTAAGAAACGTTCGTTATACTATCGAAGAAACACGCGTTGGGAGACGTACAAATTATGATAAGATTGTTATGGAAATATTTACAAACAGTGTGGTTTCCCCTGAGATGGCCTTAGTTGAAGCAGCAAAAATTATGAGGAAACATTTAAATCCGTTTGTACAATATTTTGAGATAGGCCGCGAATTACAGCAAGTAGAAAAGAGAATGGGAATAGAAACAGTCCTGGAGATATCTGAGGAAGAGCTTAATAAAAAGCTAAGTATGCCAATAACAGAGCTGGATTTATCAGTAAGGGCTTCCAATTGTCTTGAGACCTCGGGCATTGCGACGGTAGGAGATCTTGTTGCGAAGACGGAAGAACAACTCCTAAGGATAAAAAATTTTGGTAAAACTACTTTAAAAGAAGTAAAGACAAAATTGTCACAGCTAAGCTTGTCGATCGGAATGCATGTGGCAATTAAACAAACGGAAGAAGGGAAAGGATAGTCCATGAGACACAGAATGAGAGGAAGACATTTATCAAGGACCGCCGCTCACAGAAAGGCATTAAGACAGAATATTGTAAACAGCCTTTTTACCTATGGGAGAATTATTACAACACTTGAAAAGGCAAAAGAGACGAAATCGTTTGCTGAAAAGGTAATCACGACTGCTAAGAAAGGGTTATTAAAAAAGAATACTGATAAGCCGGGTTATGTCCATTGTTATCGTCAGGTCCTTGCAAAATTGAGAAATGTTGATGTCGTAAGGAAACTATTTGGAGAAGGGCAATGGCGGGAAACGGGAGGTCTTGCCCAAAGATATATGAATAGGAATGGTGGGTATACAAGAATATTAAAGCTATCAGGGACCCGGTTAGGAGTTCTATCGGGTGGAAGTATTGGGAAAATACCTGAACTTGAATATACTATGGAAGGCAGAGACCGAAAATTGCGCTTACTGGGCAGACGTCTCAATGATAATGCATCTCGCGTAATCTTTGAGTTAGTCGAAGGTGCAGTTGAAGCGAAATCCGCTGAGGAAATTAAACCAGAGGTTACCACTGCTTAATTGGGAAATATCGGTAGGTTTTTAACAGGTACAGTATTCTTACCCTTCTACTAAGTAAATAGTAGAAGGGTTTTTTTATTAAAATGAAAATTATTCTTAAGAAGCGTTTAGTACTAGCTTCAAATTCACCGAGACGGATTGCTTTGCTAAAAATGTTAGGATATCATTTTGATGTTATACCACATAATATAGAAGAATGCTTCCTCGACAATGTTTTGCCGGCAGAGTTAGTTCAGAATCTAGCTTTTTTAAAGGCAAGTGATGTTGCCAGAAGAGTGGATAATGCCATAATTATTAGTGCAGATACAATTGTGGTACAGGAGAAAAAAATATTGGGTAAACCAAGGGATACACAAGATGCCAGGAGAATCCTTTCCTTACTGAGTGCTTCTGAACACGATATTCTTTCAGGTGTATGTATTATCGATATGCCTTCAAAAAAGAAATTATTGCGAATCGATCGGACTCATATTAAAATAAAGTATATTAGTGAAAACGAAATTGAGATGTATGTTAAATCAGGTGAACCTATGGATAAGGCAGGCGCATACGCTGTGCAAGGGGAAGGGAAAAAATTTATTGAAAAAATGGAAGGTAGCTATTCAAACGCAATTGGTTTGCCTTTGGAAATAGTTCAAGAAATGCTAAACAATTTTATAGGTACAAATAATCCTAATGCCAAGAAACTTTAGTTGGGTTATACAAGATGAAATTGCCGGTATGGCGAGACCTCTGTCGATAGTCGCAGACCTTGAATTTCTCAAAGATAACGGGATTGAGGCAATAGTTTCTCTAACGGAATTACCACTTCCGAAAACTTTAATAGAAGAATTTGGATTTGAGTATAAACATATTCCCATTGTAGACCTTGCATCACCAACCCAAGAACAAATCGAGGACTTTGTCTCTTTTGTAAATGGCCTTATATTCTCTAAGAAAAGGATCGTTGTTCATTGTGATGCTGGAATTGGCAGAACAGGAACAATGATAGCCTGCTATCTTGTAAGCAAAGGTTGTAATGCAAAAAAGGCTATTGCAGAAGTACGCAAAAGGAGGCCTGGTTCCATTGAAACAATGGAACAGGAAGATACGATAATAAAATATGAAGAAAGACTCTTGAAAAAGCGCAAGGACTAGTCCTGCATTTCATTTCTAAAATGCTGCGTTATATTTCTTGGTGAAATGTTCACTGGCAATGATGGCCGCTCCCAGGGCTGTAGTGATTTGCGGGTCTGACGGGACGTGTAAATCTACATTCAATTCTTGTTCCAGCGCACTCTTGAGTCCCTTATTAAATGCAGGACCCCCATCAAAGAAGACCGCTTCTTTAATGCCAATTTTTTTGACCATGGAACCTACCCGCTTGGCAATAGACTTGTGGATGCCGGCAATGATGTCTTCCACCCTTCTCCCATGGGATAATAGTGAAATGACTTCAGACTCACCAAAGACCGTGCACAAACTATTTATATGGGGTATATCTTCTGCCTTTTCGGACAGTATGCCCAACTCGTCTAATTCCACTTCAAGGATACGGCTCATAACCTCTAAGAAACGTCCCGTTCCGGCTGCGCATTTGTCGTTCATTGCAAAGTCTGTCATTATACCAGTATCATCCAGGGAGATTACTTTGCAGTCCTGTCCACCGATGTTGATAAGGGTTCTTACGTTTACTTTATCACACATAAGCCATTTGGCAGCCTTAGCATTAGCTGTTATTTCTGTGACAATCTCATCTGCGGGTACTATTCTGCGACCATAACCGGTAGCTACGGTGTATTGAAGTTCATTGTCTCTGAGGTTACAATCTTCCAGTATTTCACTGAGCAATAGTTTTACGGTTTTCTTGCAGTTGGTTCCTGTAGAGGAAGTTTTTGAGCCGATGATTGTATGTCCGCGCATTATTACGGCTTTTGTAGTCGTTGAACCGATGTCAATTCCAGCAACCGTTTTCATATTTCAAATATTAACCGTTATAGGCATGCAAGACAAGACAATATTAACGGATATTATTTATCTTATAAAAAATATTTTGACATTTTTAGCAAAAATATGAATAAAACTAACCCTGTCAGGGTTTTAAATCCTGACAGGGTTGGCTCACAAATTTCGTGCCTCGGTTTTTGTCTTTTTCCGGCTCGTTCGGGTCAGGAGTATAGGGAATTTAAAAACTCATTTCAATGTTATTTTGGTTTAAACAAAAAACGTGCCAAGTGAAGCGATAGCCATATGTAAGCGGAAAGAAGCACGCAAGATAACCGCAATTATTTGAGGAAGAGGAATAGAAGATGGTTTATCATCTGCATATTTGACTTCAATAAAAATAATTGCTAGAATTCCGTAATCAAAACATGAGTCTGCGGCAGTCAGCTATCGGCGGTCAGGGGTTAGCAGTAGATATTTACTTTGTTCTTCCGGGATTCGGATGCTGAGCACCGATGGCTGACTGCTTACAAATTTTTTTGTAGAGTATATGATCAATGAATACAGATGAAGATAAATCTATTTTATTATTTCATGATTTGATTGAACTTATGCGGAAGTTACGCAGTAAAAACGGGTGCCCGTGGGATAAGGAACAGAGCCATGCGTCTTTAAAACCACATCTGGTAGAGGAAACTTACGAGGTAATAGATGCGATAGATTCCGGAGATCCCGATAAACTGAAGGAAGAACTGGCAGATCTTTTTTTCCATATAATTTTTCACTGCCAGATTGCAAAGGAAAAGGGGGAATTTGATATTGGTGGTGTAATGGCATTGTGCCTTGATAAGATGACACGTCGCCATCCACATGTTTTTGGAGATGCCTCTGCCGCTACCCCTGAAGAGGTCATTCGTCAGTGGGAGGAGATCAAGAAGAAGGAAAAAGGCGGTGAAGAAAGGAAATTTATTGTGGATGGGCTGCCCAAACATCTCCCCGCCCTGCAAAAGGCCCAGAAATTACAAAAGAAGGTAGCTAAGGTGGGTTTTGACTGGACAAACATGCAGGACGTGATAGCCAAGGTTGACGAAGAACTGGGAGAGGTCAAGGAGGCGATACAGGAAAATAAACCGGAAAATATCGAAGAGGAGGTTGGAGACCTCTTGTTTTCTATCGTTAATCTCGCCAGATTCCTGAAACTCGACACGGAGAATGTGCTCCACAAGACCATCCATAAATTTGTCGATCGTTTTAAAAAGGTTGAGACGGAACTTGCATCCATGGGAAAGGATATTGAAAAATGCCCCCTTGAAGAGATGGATGCTATTTGGAATAAAGTGAAGGGTAATATTTCAGAGTAACGCCTTAGCCACAGAGAGCCAAGAGGAGGGTATATAGAATTCATTGACTGAACAGATTGTTTTGGCGGCTATAGAGAATCATCGTATCCTGGGACTAAGGTTGCAAGAATCAACTTATGAAGCGAATCTCCTTATAACTTTGTGTTCTCGGTGAACTCTGTGGCTCGTCTTCTTCAAAAAATCTTTAAACTAAAAGAAAACCATACCAACGTCCGAACGGAAGCCTTAGCGGGTACTACAACCTTCCTGACGATGTCATATATCATCTTTGTACAGCCTGCCGTACTTTCCACCTGCGGAATGGATTTTGGTTCAGTGATGGTAGCCACATGCATTGCCAGCGCCACAGCCTGCATCTTCATGGCCTTTCTAGCTAACTATCCTATCGCTTTAGCGCCTGCTATGGGGCATAATTTTTACTTTGCCTTTACCGTGTGTGGTCCTATCGTGACTGGCGGCATGGGTTATCCATGGCAGGTTGCCCTGGGCGCAAATTTAATAGCGGGTATGTTGTTTATTCTCTTATCATTCTTTGGATTGCGGGAATTATTAATATCTATTATACCCGATTCATTGAAGAATGCAATTGCGGTGGGGATTGGGCTTTTAATTGCACTCGTGGGGTTTGAATACGGCGGGGTAATTGTGGATACACCCGGCGCTTTAGTTGGCTTAGGCAATCCTAAGTATCCTGAGGTATGGGTGTCTCTTTTTGGTATGATGGCTATCGGAGTGATGATCGCTCTGAAGATAAAAGGAGCCATTCTTTACGGGATTATTGCAACAGCACTTGCGGGGATTCCGCTGGGGATGGTTCAATATCAGGGTGTTATCAGCATGCCTCCCTCGATTGACCCAACGTTGCTGAAATGCGACCCTGTAAAGATATTTGCCGAACCAGGGTTTATCTCAGTTATATTTGTTTTATTATTCCTGGACGTCTTTGATACCATAGGTACCGTAGTGGGAATCAGTGAACAAGGAGGATTTTATAAGAACGGCAAAATCCCCCGGGTAAAACAAATCCTGCTATCGGATGCGCTTTCAGACTGGGTCAAATGAAAAAATTTGTCTATATACAGTATTTATTGATGAAACGAGGCTCAAATACGGTATAATTTCCTACGAATCAAATATCTTCAATAGAACCAAAATAGAACCAAGGA
>SOEU01000014.1 GCA_021646415.1 Candidatus Brocadia sp. | reverse complement strand
TTCCGTTTCCACAGACAGGTTATCTGTTTTCAGACTTATTGTATTACTGTTTTTCATAGTTTTTCTCCTTTACGCCCTACACTAAACTATATGGGGTAAAGTGTCCAACTATTATTGACACAGAGGGATACAGGTTCTTCCTTTTCTTCCATGTGCGATAATAGATAGATCAGACCAACGGAAGTTTTACCGGCACCAGTACTGACCTTGAGGATATGGTCTCGCACTATTCGACATTCTGTAAGTGCGCAAAGAGCTTGCTCTTGAGCAGGGCGTAATTCGATGTGAGAAGTGTGACGATCCAGCGAGTTGAATAAGTCCAATAAATTTGTAACATCAATGGTACGCTTCTTTTTTACTAAGTTCTTGAAATTCACCATAATTTTGACTCAAATCGTAGAGTAATAGGGGTCACCCATTAGAAAGCTTTTAAAATGACAAATGATTTCAAAATGACGTGTATTAGTTTACTTTAGAATGCTGCTCCAGCCGATCACCCAGTTTATCTGTAGCAACGTCCATATCATATTGCGACTGCAGGCCAAGCCAAAACTCAGCCGAAGTGCCAAAAAACGGGCTAAACGAATTGTAGTGTCTGCTGTAATCCGGCATTTTTCTAATTCTTTTTTCATGCGTTTACTCTTTCGCTTTGAGAGCCTTCCCGCAAGTAAGGAATCAATTCTGCTTTTTGACTCCAGAGTTTTACCCTTGAGACTTGATTGAGAATGTATATGTCAGGTTCTTCCCATTGAAAATCGACGTCATTTAATAGGCTTACTTTTTTGAGTTCGCTATCAAAATCAACCCACATCCTAACGGTAGCATCTACCTTTGGTTTAATTCCTGAAATGCTTCTGGCAGATAAAGTATGAAGATATATTTTCCTGCCATTTAAAATTTCAAAATCTAACGTATACGATTTGCTTGATGTGCCTTTAATTTTAACTTTCGATTCATGTTTGAATTGATTTTCCACAAGGAAATCTTTTACTTCTTTAAAGAAAGTGCCAGGCTCGTAGGTTCTTGATGTATAAATCAAATCCGAAATTCCACGTATTGCAGTAATAATATCAAACATAGCCTCAGATACATCATCAATAGTAGCGGTCTTCGTTAATTTCCCGCCCGATATTTCAATATTTACCCTGCTTGCTATCGTATCGGCAATGAATTTTTTCTCAGGAGATGAGTTGACGTCCAATCCCTGAGAATGCAAATGCCTGAATACTTCCCCAAGGTCTGTGACTTTAATACGGCCACTTCCGAGATCTTCAATAAATACTTCAATGAGATCATTGTCGGGGTAAAGATAAGGAGTGATGACCCGTAGTCTTTTATCACCCGGAACGCAGTGAAACCCCTTTCTCAAACCTGATAGGTATTTATCAATAATTTCCCAACATTCCATCATTTTCATCTCTTAAAACATTGTTTTTTGTTTGGGTGGAAGAGGCAAAAAGTTCCCTGTATGGGTAATATTACATTCTTTACAAAATAATGTAAATACTTCTTTAATATCGCTAGATATTATGTCTTCTGGAGTATAGGCCCAAGAATCCCTGCACCTTTCCGTCCATCGATGCTTGTGAGTCTTTGAATTCCAAAAATTACCATCTTTATGCCTATTTCTATGACTGCCATTATAGTCGAGACCTGCGATTCTATAAGCATTATTCAAGATAAGAGAAAAGGAAAATAATGATCGCTCTTCATAATTACAGTTCAGATTTAGTTTCAAATTGGTTTTTATTTCATTTTCGACTTCTAATTCACATTTTGCCCAGTTTTGCATAGAGTCTATGCGCCATTTTACGTCCGCTTGTACTTTTTTAGGTACTTGAAGTAACCACTCAATTTCCGCATCGGTAAGTGGTGCTTTTGCCATTGGAATTTACCTAATGAATTCACATGTATACTTAACAATGAATCTAAAATATTACCTTAATTACATTTTTTACTTGAACTAATTTTTGCGGCTATTTATAAAATTCACGTTGTAGATATATAGAAGTAAATGTATTATGTCAACATAAAAATATGAAAGAATAAATTACTGAAAGTGGGTTACTCCATGGAATTACTGGATCAGGTTCGTGAGGTGATTCGAAAAAAGCATTATTCGATTCAAAAGGAAGCAAAGGGAAGGAAGCAAAGGGTCAAGGAAGCAAAGAAGGAAGCAAAGGGTCAAACCTTCAAAATTCATTTTAAAAGAAAATGCCCGCAGCGGCAGATAGCAAAGTGCTTGATTAGTGAGTTAATTTCTTCTGATTGTTTATTCCATTCCTCAAAATTCCTTGACTAATAAAATTGTAGGTATTACAATTTTCGTAAGGACAAATATTTTAGTAAGGAGAATGATAATTATGATACTGACATCAAAAATCACCTCGAAAGGTCAAATTACTTTACCAAAGGAAGTAAGGAAACTTTTAAATGTACAGGAAGGAAATGTTGTCCTCTTTGAAAAGGAAAACGATAAAATTGTAATCAAACCAGCCAGAACCCTTCGTGATTTTAAAGGTTTATTAAAAAATATAAATACGGAAGAGAACTACGACGAGATAAGAAAAAAAACTAAAAAGTATGTGGGAAAGAGGGTTACTCAGGGTGGAAAGCAGTAAAAAGGTTGTTATAGATACCAATTTGCTTGTTCGCTATCTGATCAACGATGATCAGAAAAAAGCGGAAGCTGTTGATAACCTTTTGGACAGGGCTGCTAAAGGTGATGTGAGGATTATTGTTCCGTCTGTGGTGATCGCTGAACTTGTGTGGGTGTTAGAGAGTTTTTATCAACTGAAGGCGGATGCTATCCTTGAACTTGTCGAGGCTATAACAAACACATCAGGACTTGATGTCACGGATAAATCAACGATAATTTCTGCTTTAAGACTTTACAAGAGTAAAAATATAGATTTTATAGATGCATGGATTATAGAATTTGCAAAAGAACGAGGTGTTAAGACCATATGCACCTTTGATAAAAAACACTTCAGGGATATAGAGGGAATCGAGGTAATTATTTTATAGGATTTCGAAGCCCATGCAAACCGCAGGAAAGCAAAGCGCTGAGCGGATTATGGGGGTCACACCTTGATTGGTGTTTTATAATAATTACAAATCAAGGTGTGTTCCCAATGTTCCCCAACTTGATCAGGTGCGTGAGATGGTTCGAAAAAAGCATTAATCGATTCGTGCTGAACAGGCATAGATAGACTGGATTAGAAGATATATTTATTTCATAAAAACGTCATCCAAAAGACATGTTCGGTTTTAAACGGCAACGGCGTGATCGTTTGCGCGCTATTCCATTACCCCAATCATGGCTCAAAATCATCGGGCGGAATGTACCCTTCTATCGTTGCTTGCCTGAAGCTGATCAGCGGGAGCTTCAAGGCCACGTTCAGGTCTTCCTTGACGAGAAGCATTTTGAAGGCTGCCGGGGTTTGCAGGTGACTGATGAGATCAGGGTTACCATTGCTGCGCAAGCGTGCCTGCTCCTGCTCCACCGTGACACAGACTACTACCCGACAATGAAATCAATATTGGTCTACCCCAGCATATATATAGCACATGTGCGCAAGTCGATGGGCAATGGAATTGTGATCGAGGGTGATTCGGTTCGGCTCGGCGAGTCGTGGCATCACGGAGCGGTTGTATTATCATGGGATGATGTGCTGCGCGGAGCATCCGATATCCATGACGGCCACAACGTTGTACTTCACGAGTTTGCCCATCAGCTGGACCAGGAGGGTGGCGAAGCCCACGGTTCACCTATTTTGCCGCGACGTTCGATGTATATTGCGTGGGCGCGTGTGCTTGGCACGGAGTATGTGCATTTACAACAAGATGCCGCACACGGTCGGCGGACTGTATTAGATAAGTATGGTGCCACAAATCCCGCGGAGTTTTTCGCTGTGGCGACGGAATGTTTCTTCGAGAAGGCTGTACAACTTAAGCGAAGGCACCCGGAGCTTTATGGGGAATTGAAGCTCTATTATCAGCAGGACCCTGCAGAACTTCCCCGTTGCTAACATTGGGGTCATTTAGGGTAGAGTAGGAAACTGGCGTAGTGGTTTAGATTTGGCCTATCTGTTTCCTGTCCCTTCTTACATACAGGCAATTCATTGCCTGCCTGCTATCAATAGCCCTCTTGATAGAGGGGAGTATAGCAATCGCAACTTTGCTATAGTCAAGCGCTAGTAGTTCATGCAAAGAATTGCTTAAAAACTTTCCAAAAAAGAAGTTTTTAGAGAGTAATACTATAAGATAAAAAAGCCATGAGATTTTTCCAATCTCATGGCTTTTTTGTTCCTATAGGGATTTGACCCCATGGGGATTTGAACCCCAGTTCACAGATCGAAAATCTGTTGTCCTAGACCAGGCTAGACGATGGGGCCATTTTATAGTCTAAAATGGTGAGGGCAGATGGATTCGAACCATCGACGCCCGCCTTAAAAGGGCGGTGCTCTACCTACTGAGCTATGCCCCCTATTATATTCACTTTTCTACTAATTGCACGTAAAAAGTTGTCTATAGAAAACTTTCTGTGGCCACAACTAAAACTCACTTTTAGATTTTTGATTGTGGAATGCAGATTTCGGATTTGTTATTGATTTTATTAATTAATCTACAATCTGCAATCCGAAATCAAAAATTAGAACACCCACAACATATATCTCGTAGTGCTATATCGTGTCAAATAAAGAACAATTACATTTTATACCTTGAGTATCTCTTCAATCTTTTTCTTGACCAAATCGTTAAGCTTGCCCTCAAATTCATGGATGATCTTTTGTATATCATCCTTGGCGCGCTTGGCATCATCTTCGGTCAGTATATCGTCTTTCTCTTCTTTGTCTACCTGTTTATTCGCCTCGTGCCGTATATTTCGCAAAGATATCTTTGCGGTTTCTCCGAATTCTTTTGCGTGTGTGGAAAGTTTCTTTCTCCGCTCCTCGTTGAGCGGCGGAATTACAATGCGCAGGGTTTTCCCCTCGACTGAAGGTGTTAAACCGAGATCGGATTGTAATATAGCCTTCTCAACACTTGAAATTATAGAAGTATCGTAGGGTTTAATCAGTATAGACTGTGCATCTGGAGTCGAAAGGACTGCAATCTGTTTTAAAGGTGATAAATCTCCATAGCACTCCACCTTTATATTTTCCACCAATCCCGTGCTTGCCCTGCCTGTTCTCAAACCCTTCAATTCCTCTTGCAAATGTGCAACGACCTTTTCCATCTTCGTTCTTGCATCTTTGCATATCGATTCTTTTGACATTGTCCGTTATTCCCCGATATATGTTCCAACAGGTTTCCCAGAAATCGCCTTTTCAATGTTTTTACGGTTATTTATGTTAAAAACAATAATCGGTAATTTATTTTCCATACTCAAGGAAATAGCTGTTAGATCCATCACCCCCAACCGTTTGCTCAGCACGTCCATATACGTTAGTTTTTTATATAATTTTGCAGATGCATTTTTCATAGGATCATCCGTATATACGCCATCGACCTGTGTTGCCTTTAGCATGATGTCTGCGTTAATTTCAATCGCGCGAAGGGCAGCCGCTGTATCCGTTGTAAAGTAAGGATTTCCTGTCCCCCCGGCAAAGATAACAACATTTTTTTCTTTTAAATATCGTAAGCAATTTCGCAATATAAAGGGTTCTGTTATATTTTTAATTTCGATAGCGCTAACAACATGCGCCTTAACAGACAATCCTTCTAACATGTCTTGCAGGAGCAATGCATTAATCACCGTCGCAATCATACCAACCTGATCGGCCTGTACACGCGACTTACCCGTATTGCCAAGTTTGGCGCCACGAAGAATATTGCCACCCCCAACAACAATCGCTAGTTCTACTCCCTCCTTGCAAATTTTTTGAATCTCTTTGGCTAAGGCAATAAACCGTTCCGACTCGAGGCCACGCCCTCCCTCATCACCAAAACCTTCGCCACTTACTTTCAACAATACTCGCTTATACTTTCTATTGCTTTTCATGGAGGTGGAGACAATACAACATTTTGCAGTCGGTTAACATTCTCCTACTTCGAATCGAATAAAGCGATTGACTTTAATATTTTCCCCTATTTTTGCAATATTTGCAACTAATAAATCCTGAATTGTCTGGGTATTATCCTTTATGAATGGTTGCTCCAGGAGGCATTTTTCTTTGTAAAAGCTATCTAGTTTTCCCGCGATAATCTTTTCTATGATATTTGCAGGTTTTCCTTTAGTCTCTTCCATAAATATCTTTTTCTGCTCTTCTACAATATGGCCGGGAACATCCTCTCTTCTTATTGCTATTGGTTTTGTGGCAGCCACCTGCATGCAGATATCCTTTAATAATTGCTGGAAAACCTCATTCTTTGCCACAAAATCAGTCTCACAATTCAGTTCAACCATTACCCCTAATTTCCCATTTGTATGAATATAGGTACCAATTCTGCCTTCAGCCGTTATTCGCTGCTCTTTTTTTGCTGCCTTAGCAATGCCCTTCTTTTTGATGATTTCCAGGGCTTTTTCGAAGTCACCTTTCACATCATCCAGGGCGTTTCTGCATTCCAATATTCCCGCCCCTGTTTGTTCTCTCAATTTCATGATACTCGCTGTATCAGCCATTAACACCCTCCGTACGATATACCGATAGAAAAACGTATTCTATACCAAAGATAACTTCATTTGTATGAAAACATCCAGAAACAGAGCCCTTGCGAAATGTTCTTCGAAGGCAGCATGCCAGGCATGCAATGTATTGGGCAAAAGTGTTGTCTTCTACAGAAATGGAAGGAACTTCTCTTACATCCTCAATATTCACATCAGACCTTTGACATGGTAGCCGCAAGTTCTTTTCCGGCTAAAATAGCATCCGCTGTTTTCGTTAAAAAAAGATCAATGGATCGTATGGCATCGTCGTTTCCCGGGACGCAAATATCTATCTTATCAGGGTCACAATCCGTATCTGCAAGGCATACCGTTGGAATTCCAAGTTTTTTTGCTTCACTTACGGCATTATGCTCGTGCCTTGGATCTACTATTACAAGCGCCCCCGGAAGCGTCGTCATCTTACGAATACCTTCAAGGTTTGCAAGTATCTTTTTTCGTTCACGATTGAGAGAAGAAATGACCTTTTTGCTGAACTGATTAATCTCTCCTGTTTTTTCCAGGTTTTCTAATTCTTCCAAACGTTCTAATCGTTTCCGTATGGTATCGAAATTTGTTAACGTGCCACCCAGCCATCGTTCACTCGCATAGTGCATTCCGCAACGCTGGGCCTCACGTACGGTTATATCCCGAGCCTGCCATTTGGTGCCTACAAATAATACATCTTTTTTTGTCCGGGCAAGATTAGTCAAAAACTTACATGCTATTACAAGGCCCTTTACCGTTTCACGCAAATTAATAATATGGATTAAATTTCTCTTGCCGAAGATAAAAGGCTTCATTTTGGGATTCCATTTACTTGTCCTATGACCGAAATGAAATCCTGCATCGACCAACTCCTGAATACTCACAGTAGACAAATAATCTCCTCTCCTTTTAAAATAAACGAAAATGGATAAATGTTTAGAAAGTTTAACATTATATTAATTGTTGATAAAATGTCAAGTTTATTTTACACACGCATCAGGTTAAGCAAAACACCTGCTAGCTTTTCTTTTTTGATCTTTTCCTGAACCGTCCAATTTTTAAGTATATGCCAATATTCGCTGTACTATCAAGATACGGAACGATTTTGCCCTCGGCAGAGGTAAGTAATGTCGTTACACCGGGACCGTGCCCTGCCGTTACACAATTGCTGTGTACAACAACCCCAATACTTACAGCTCCGGTTCTATATATCCTTCCATAGGTATGGTCTGCATCCATGATTGCCACGATGTCGCCAAAACGCAATGTTTGCAAATGATACTTCTCTGCATTTTGTCTGTCAAAAAGCTGTATATCGTAATCTCCACGGTAGCATTGCTGAGATCCCAAGCCTGAACCCATAATAGCCGCAGGAACAACATGTGTCACAGGAATATTTAAAACATCTTTCGTTTCGTCCTCGCGAATTGGTAATACCCTTAAAAGATCCGGGGATACGTTGATTGGTTTTATGTGTGGATACTTCGGAAAAGACAAACCCACACCAATACCCCGGATAAGTATTTTATCTCCGATGGCGAGCCTTTCTAATGTCTTATCATCAAAATCAACCAGCACATTTTCAATACCACCATGTTTTCCTGTTACAACACCAGTGCTACCTTTTGCATCACCTGTTATAACCCTGGCAATATTTCCAATGCAGGATAATAAATTTAATGCTCCGTTCTCGTCTCTGTCCTTGTTTTTAACAGACACACAGGGCTCTACATGGTCAGCCTCCCATTGGATGGCATTATCACCCACTTTAACGTTATAAGTAATTCCCCCGATGCCTGGTAATATTTTGGGCTTTCCATCAGGAGTTATGCTGTAAGGTGACGGTCCGCTTTGTGGACTTGAAACCTCACCGATAACCGACATTTCTACAAGATTTTTTTCGTTAGTTTCCATTGGCTTTACCTTAAAAAAAACACCCTCAGTTACACCTCAAATTTGCACTTTCGATTTTGCTCGGGATGACGTCATTCAGAAAGGAATAAGAAATCTAATTTATATGATTAAATTTTCAAATCAATCGGGTAGTGGTAAGGGGGACCTTGCCACTACATGGGAATAAGTTACCGAAGGCCTGGTTTAAATTTCGCAAAAACGGTCATACTTTACCATAGAAAGCATTCTGTTGGCAACAGAAAAAGGCGGAACATCAGGTAAAATCAAGTGGCAATTACAGGTATTTATTTTAATGAAAACGCCTTGAATTTTCGTGTGGTATCAGAGTTTTACATTGTAAAAAAACCATATTTTGTCTTTAATACTTAACGTCTTTTAAAATACTTCGGAAAGAAATCATCGTGGATACCGTTTTGTTTCCACAAGACTCTACGAAAATTTTATGAAGAAAGCATATCAAAGCAACCTCTATTTGCAGAGTATTACAATCTCTATAATCGTTGTACTAACGACAATCACTTATCTCAATTGCCTGCCGAACCAGTTTGTTTACGATGATACGTCTACCATCGTAGAGAACCGGCTCATCAAGAATTGGGGAAATTTTTATGACCTAATTACCCGCGACTATTTCAAATATTCAGGTGAACTTACCTACCGCCCCCTTGTTACACTCTCCTACTTCATCGATTATTTCTTTTGGCACCTGAACCCTATGGGATATCACGTGGTAAATGTAGTATTGCATACCCTGAATGTGATACTTATGTATTTTCTCGTGCTTCTCTTATTCCGCCATTATGACACACGCAAACCGCAATACCACTTCAACAAACTTCCCTCCCCTTCGCAAGGAGATAATACAGAGAAGGGGAAACTTGCCCATAAAACCCGGCTGCATATTGACCAAATTTCCAATACTTGCCTCGCATTGCTTACGTGCATGCTTTTTGCAGTACATCCCCTGGTAAGTGAGGTTGTCAATGTGATCAGTTATCGGGAAGACCTGATTGCAACGGCATTTTTGACAGCTTCATTTTTAGTCTATTTGCTTTATAAGGAGAGGGGAGGCACACAGGTATCCCTTTGTGATCCATTCCCCAAGAGAGATTCAGGGGGATTTTCATTACCCGGGCCTTCCTACACAAGCACCGTTTCCCTCTATGCGGGTGCCATGATAGCCTATTTCTTTGCCTTGCTTTCCAAGGAATCCGCTATTGTATTGCCGGCTTTGATTTTTTTCTTCGATCTGCTATGTAATGCAAACGCAGGGGCGAACGACCGTTCGCTCCCGTGTTTTGCTGTTTACAAAAACGTTTTAAAAATAATACGTTTTCCTTTTTTCCTGGGATATGTAGGAATAAGTATACTATACCTCATCGTCAGGTTCCTTGTTTTCCATAATCCCCAGGAAAAGATTGTCTATCCGGAAGGCAGCTTTTTTGTCAATATGCTTACCATGACAAAGGTCCTGGGGAGGTACATAGCTAACATTTTCCTGCCATTAAGCCTGAATGCAGACTACCATGTTCTGTATCTTAAAACGCCTTTGACATTATCCTTTGTTATTCCGCTTTTTGTACTCATCTCCTTTGTCATTATTGCGATTCGACTAAGAAAAAAAAGGTGTTTTTACCGTATAATGATACTTGCCACACTGTGGTTTTTTATCTCTGCCATTCCTGTCCTGAACATTATCCCACTTGCAAATATCATGGCAGACCGTTATCTCTATTTACCCATTTTCGGGTTCTGCCTATTTCTTTCAACTACATTGCTGCATCTAAAGTTGTCGATAATAAAGTACCCTGTAATCGTTTCTTTGATGATGTTCTATATTTTTATTACGGTTACCAGAAACAACGTTTGGCGGAATGAATTTACGCTCTGGTACAATTCTTCCCAAAGCCCATTGTGCAGTTTTACAACGTATAACAATCTGGGAACACAATACAACAAGAAGGGTTATCCGGACACAGCATTAATCTGCTATCAAAAAGCCATACAAAAGGCAACGGAGGTAGGTTTTACTCACTATGCAACAGTATACTACAACATGGGAAACGCATACGAAAAGAAAAATCTGCCTCAGCAGGCTGTCTCAGCCTATAAAAAGGCGATTCAGTTGAAACCAGATTACCAACAGGCACACAACAACCTGGGAAAGGTTTATTTTGTTTTGAATCGATATGATGATGCAATTGCCGAATATAACACTGCCATTGCCATCGATCCCAATTTCGCCTATGCATACAACAATCTTGGTGTCTTATATAATAACCTCGGCAGACAGGAAGATGCTGTGGTTGCATATAAAAAGGCCCTGGCATTAGACCCGCAATACAGCGATGCGTATTATAACCTGGGTAATGTTTACGAGGCAAGAAAACAATATGACCTTGCCTTAGAGGTGTATCAGATTGCACTGAAGATAGATCCAACACAAGTTTATGTCCATAATAACCTGGGTACTATTTATGACAAAAAAGGCCTTTTGGAAGATGCAATAGCAGAATATAAACATGCAATAAGGCTCGATTCAGCATACCCCTATTCGTATAACAATCTCGGCGCCTCACTGATAAAAAAAGGAGATAAGGAAGACGCCCTGGCTGCATTTCAAAAGGCTGTGGATTTACTCCCAGACCAACCCGATTTTCATTTTAATATTGGGTATACCCTTTTACAAAAAGGAGATTTGAAAAATGCCCTGAAGGAATTCAAAACAACTTTGAAATTAGCCCCGACCCATACAGAGGCCCTTTTTTGTTCAGGAATTATTTATTACAAGATGGGAGAAAAAGAAAAGGCCATAAAATCGTGGCAGGGGGTATTAAAACTAAATCCGAATCATGAAAAGGCAAAAAAATATTTAGATGATTTTCGGTAAGCCCTTCCACCCAAGCAAGACGGCGCAAAAAGCAGGTATGGTTTTCGGCGCGGGATCACTGTAATCCTTATCAAGCAGATAGAACACCGTCCCCTGCACCTCCATGGTTTTAAAGAATTCTTTTGCAATGATAGAAAGGTTTAACAATGCATAGGCAGACATGTCGTCCCTGTCTTCCATAGGATCATCCTCCCTGGAACGACTCCCGCTGACGAAGGTGCTCAGGTTGGTATTGATATACTTCCAGTAGTAGACGTTTACACCAAAATTGCCTGTGTGTTGAGCAACCCCGCCAAGATTATTTCCATCGGGACTGTAACAATGCCCGGCGCCTTGCTGATGGGAGTTTCGTGTCTTATAGCGATGGTTGCTTCTTCACCCAATCCAAACCAGATGGCCCCTGTAGTGAGTGCTTCTGCAACAGCAACCAATTCATTTTGCGAATATTCTTCTTCAGCATGAGAACGAACTTCCCCCCGAATACATTGTTTCCCCCATAACAGCCGAAGACGTATCGGTACCCTCAGAAAAAACTACTGTCAAATCGAAAGCAATGATGTTCAAACAAACACCCAAATACAGGAAAAAAACAAGAATGAGCCTTTACGCAGTTCCCTCATGGATTTTCCCCTATGCATCATAAAACATTATACACGTCAACCGGTTTATGAATCCCTTTCAGCTTCACCTGTTTAATTTCCTCTGTTTCTACCATATCCTTTATTTCCGACAGTGTACGTGCGGTGACCAGGATCTGGCCTGGCATGGCTTCCATTAGCAATCTGTAAGCAATGTTGACCTGATGCCCGATAACGGTATAGTTCATTTGGATTTCTGAGCCGATGTTTCCGACGGTAACATATCCGGTGTTTATACCGAAATAGATATCGATATTACACCCCATTTTGAGCCAGTGGTTGCGCAGACTGCGTACTTTTTCACGCATATCAATGGCCATCCGGACCGCCCTTTCGGCGTGGTTTTCATACATAATTGGGTCACCAAAAAATACAAGGATACCATCCCCAATGAATTTGTCAAGCGTACCGCCATATTGAAAGATAATCTTCGTCATTTCCGCGAAATATTCATTTAATAAGTTTATCGTGTCCTCTGGCTCCATACTCTCAGATGCCTCGGTAAAACCTCTCAGATCGGAAAAGCATATGGTCAACAATTTTCTGGCATTCATCAGGTACTTATCGCTGCCACTCGAGACAATGCTTTCGGCAATTTGCGGTGAGACGTACCTTTTTAACCGCGACGTCCTCTGGATTTCTTCAACCTGTCTTTTTACCTTGTCTTCTAACGACCGATTGAATTCCTCGATCAATGTATTTCGTTCCCGGAGGGTCTCATTCAGTTTGACGTTTTCCCGGATATTCCTGCAAGATTCCACTGCACCGGCAACGGTATCAAGCAGTTGTTCCGGGTCACTGCCTTTAACCACATACGCATGCGGTCGAAAATGCCTGCGAATGTCTATCCTTTTCTCTCTTTCATCATACCCTGTATGAAAGATGATAGGAACATAGGGATTTCTGGATTTGATAATTTCAAAGACCTCCAGTCCGGAAATATCTGGCATATTGATATCCAGTACGATTGCAAAAACGGCATCATGAAATTTGTCAATAGCCTCCTTCCCACCACTGCAGGCCAAGACCTCATATCCCTCTTCTTCCAGTACTGCGGCGGTGGTTTGAAGCATAGAAAGATCATCATCGACTAACATGATGCAGGTTTTATCAGATAATACATTTGTCATTTTTGTAAGGTGTTGATTGTTTGATTGCGGCTTCGCTGCGCTAGGTAGTTACAATAGGTAATTTGACAATAAAAACGGCGCCTTTCCCTTCCTTGCTTTTTACATCAATATATCCTCCATGTCTTTGTATGATGCTGGAGCTGACTGCCAATCCCAACCCAAGCCCTTTGGGCTTTGTGGTAAACAGCGGGTCAAATATCAGGTTTTTAATACTGTCGGGGACGCCACACCCCGTATCTGCAAAGGTGATGGCTAAAACAGAGTTGTCTTCTCTTTGAGCTCGAATCGTTAAGAGTCCACCCATTGGCATTGCGTCACAGGCATTTTGGATCAGATTGATAAATACTTGTTCGATCTGGCTTGCGTCGACAAGTACTAAAGGTACTGGGTCTTCCACCTGTACAACCCGTTTAATTTTTTCTGATATCTTGAGTCTTGAAAGAGAAGATTCAATGATAGAATGAATTTTTGTGGGAGATACGGTAGGTTTTGCCGCCCTTGAGAATCCCAGGAGATCATTAACGATCTTTATACTCCTTTCTGTTTCTCTCTCGATGATTTCCAGCAATTGATTTACCTTTTGAGTATCTGTTGGCACACCCGTACCTGGTATCTTCTTTTTTATAATGAAAAGGGAGTTTCTGATGGCACCCAGCGGATTCCGCAATTCATGTCCAACACCCGACGCCAATTTCCCGACGGCAGCTAATTTTTCCGAGCGTACCAAACGTTCCTGCGCCTCTTGTAGTTCTTTATTTGCATGACACAGGCTATGAACATGCTCGCGTAACTGGTTCATAATCTTTTCTTTTTCATCACAAAGCCCCCTGAGCGACCGGGTCATCTGGTTAAAGTTCGTGGATAATTGTCCAATCTCATCTTGTGAATGGATATCCACCGTGCGGGTGAAGTCCCCCTTGGCAATATCAAGGGTAATACTCGCCATGTGTCGTAATGGAGAAACAATGTATCTGGTGAGAAAGAACGTGACGCAGATCCCCCCGAAAACAATAAATACCCCCAGAGGAATAATGCTCTGCCAGATGATTTTCTGAATCCTTTCGACTAATTTACGATGAGATAAACCGATCTGCACGAAACCCAAAATCTGTTGCCCCTTCTCTTTAGTGACCCCTTCTTCACCTAAAATCTGTGCGGCAAATTCCTCCTCTGAAAAGGTTTGTTTCTCGAAGATAGGCGCTGCAAAATCGCAAAACACCTCCCCTGAATCCATTGTAATGCAACTGAAGAGCAGCGCTTCCGAAGTTTGGGAAGGTTCATCCACAATCCGAAGACCTCCTCTTGTCCACACAGTACGGGAAAATGTAGTAACTGGATTTTGATAATCTTTTCTGAAGGGAATTTTTTTCATATCAACGTTAACCCAGGGTGCCTTTTCTTCAAACATAACAGTCTGACTGTTTGATATGCGCAAATAACCAATTTCATCTTCACTGTCAAGTTCCCGAACCCTGTGGATGGGGGCATCCAGAAATGCAGGTTGTATCGAGCGCAAGGCATGTTTGACCTCGTTGTCTTGAACAAGCAACATAACAAGAGATGTGCCCAACCTCTTCAGCGCATCTTTTTGTTGTCTTTTTGCATGGCTGAGAAAGAACAGGCAACTGAGTGCTCCGATAATGATCACCAGCATACTTGTAAAAAGGATAAGTTTTATACGGATGCTAATCATGGGATCCGAAAAACAAGAAACTATTGTGGATATAAAACTACATCTGGAAAAGAACGTATGGTAGAGAGATTTATCCCAATGATCTCTGCCGTTTGGGTATTTAAAGTTAATTTTAATTTATCTGGCTGTTTGATGCCCAGCGAAGTTATCGCCGAATCGTTTAACAATCTTTGCGCCAATTGCGCTGCCTGCAGACCTGTGTATTTATAATTTGGCGAGACGGAAACAAGCGCTCCTGCTTTTACAATGGCGTCGGAAGTGCAAAATATAGGCAGGCGATGCTTCAGGGTTATTGTGGAGATCATACTGAGTGTGTTTTTTGTAATTACTGTACTGTCAGGTATCATCCACAAGACATCAATCTTATTGACAATATTTTTTAGCGCCGATGCGACCTCTTTTTCAGATAAGACCTCTGTCTTGACAAGATTGAATTCAAATTCTTTTGATGCAATATCTGCTTCCGTGATAATTTTCCCGGTTTTTGCCGGGTCGTAAATGACACCGACACTCTTCCTCGCACCAAGAAGTTCTTTCAGGATAGCAAATTGATCTGCCAGGGATGCCTCTGAAGAAATACCTGTAATATTAGCACCCTGTAAATTAAAGCGCTCGTGATTGATAACCATACAGAATATAATAGGAACATCAGGAAATTGCTCTTTTACGAGCGTTGCGGCAAGTACCCCTATAGCAAGGATGGCCCTGGGCTTGAGACCTTTATCCTTAATATTCTGAATAACCCCCTTACCCTCTTCTGTATCCCCATTGAGATCGTAAATCGCCTTTATGGAGATATTTTCCTTTTTACATCCTTCCTCGAAACCCTTAATCGCCTCGTTATAGGCTGAGATTTGCTGACTTCGGATGATAATGACTGAATTCTCTGCAGTAATTGCATGAGGAATGAGGAATGCGGTCTGGAAAAGAAATACAAAGACAAACCAAAATACCACGGTAAAATTTCGATACCTGTATGATTTTGGAGATTTTTGTTCCATACTACTATTTATCTTCTCCTTTTGTAAACTATATCGAATTGCCGCTGGGCCTGATCCGGAACTGTGGAAAAATGAAAAGATCGGATTGTTGCCAAACTGGATTACTTTTTTATCATCAGGGCAAACCTTTTATCCTTTCTAAGCAACACTCATTTCATAAAATCGTTTTTGCAGTAGGCACTTGTATCCTGGAGCAAAATGTATATCCTAAAAATATTCCTAAGCCATATCATCACAAAAACTTACAACAACAATATTCCTGACACTTGATTTTCGATAAGATTAATTATAGGTATAATAGCACATCTTTTGCTCACTTTCAAGCAAGCCCAAGACTCAATGTATAAATTGGAAAGCGTCTGAAGTCAAGAATTTATGGATACATCCATCTGCAATTTAATTTGTTAATTGACAACAAAAACACTTATGATATACTCCCACAAACTGGACAGTGTCTTCCAAAAATAATTTTGACATTTTTAGCAAAAATTCAAAGAAAAAGTAGCAAAGGCGTGGTCATCCCACCCTTGCGTTACAATGTGCATTTTTCACTTTCCATTTTACACTTCCTGCTCGTTCGGGTTATGATATGTTTGATACATCAGGTAGGTATAATTCTTATTTTCAGGAGATAAAACATGCGATTTAAGGGAAAAATTTATATTTGCCTGGCTTTTCTTGCCATTATTTATTTATCTGGTTGCTATACCCCACCTACTTTCAAACCAATAACGACAACAACCATGAAACCCCCAAAAAAGGAAGTACCCTATATTAATAGTCAGTTGGATCGCTATTTTGTACGCGACTGGAAATACATTGTTATCCATCACAGCGCCTCGGTGTCGGGCTGTGCCGCTGAATTTGACAAGTATCACAGGGAGAAAAGGGGCTGGGAAAATGGCTTGGGATACCATTTTGTAATAGGCAATGGAAATGGTTCCAGTGACGGAAAGATTGAGATCGGTAACAGATGGGTAACCCAGATAGATGGCGCACATGCAGGCGTACAGGAATACAATCATTACGGTATCGGGATATGCCTGGTCGGAAACTTCAACGAATCCTATCCAACGGGATCACAGATGGCCTCACTTTCGGCACTGGTAGCGTATCTCCAAGAGCGATGCCACATCCCTTCCGAAAACATTATCATGCATAGACATTTCAGGGAAACAGAGTGTCCCGGAAGAAATTTCCCCTATTATAAATTACTTGCAAAAACCACCCGATGGTAATTCCCTGCTTCACTCACAAAACTGTGATAAATGAATATCGCGGATTTACACGAAGGTTAACAATTTCTAATCCGGTCTTTTTGTTTCAATCCGTTTTATCCTTGTTTTACTAAATTTGGCGTAATAATTACATGATACCTATCCGCGATCGAAATCCTTCAGGAACCTTTCCACTTGTTACGATTAGTATTATTTTCACAAATGTTGTGGTCTTTCTCATTGAACTTTCAGCAGGCCCCAGGCTGGACTCACTCCTGTTCCAATTCGGTATTGTCCCCATCAAAGTATCCTATTCGGCTGAAATCCCGGATTCCACTTTTGTAAATACCTATTTCCCTTTCCTGAGTTACATGTTTTTTCACGGAGGGTTTGTTCACCTTATCGGAAATATGTGGTATTTATGGATCTTTGGGGACAACATTGAGGATACGCTCGGGCGCTTCAAATTCATCCTTTTTTATTTTCTTTGTGGGATTGGGTCTGCCATGGTACACGTTTATGCCAACAGTCAGTCAGGAATTCCATGCGTGGGGGCAAGCGGGGCAATCGCTGGTGTGCTTGGCGCTTATATGGTTACCTTTCCAAGGGCAAGGGTATTAGTGATTATACCCCTGTTTATCATCTGGGAGATGTTGGAGTTACCCGCCATCTTTGTATTGGGCTTTTGGTTCCTTATCCAGTTTTTTAGTGGCGCAGCTGCTATTTCCGCAGTCCAGGAGGGAGGTGGTGTGGCATGGTGGGCACATATCGGTGGGTTTGTTTTAGGCATAATTCTCATAAAAATATTTCCCAAATTACGTTATCGTCATGATAAAACCAGATAAATCCGGCTGTTCCTAATCCGTTTTGTTTTCATTCACTGCCAGCATTGTCCGGTTAAGTAATTGCGAATGAGAACCATTGTTGTTCTTTGAGATTATAGAGAGCAGTCTGCTGAGAGGTAGGAGTCGGTCAATCATTTTCGAGATTGCGGGCTTCATTTTGTATTTTGATACGCAACACTTTGACTCAGGTCTGGCCAGGCAAGAGTATTTGGGTAACAAAGGGACGTTCATCAGCCAATCCACCCGTCAAAACTATTTTCACTGATGGCAAAGCCAGGATGCACTTTGGCTTTTTTACAGTCATCGCGATAGTCTGCCCAGTACATGGAAAGAACCGCATCGATCAATGAACCGTCAATCGATACAAGATTTCCCGGTTCTGCGTGCTCCCTGGGCAGGATTTTGGCCGCATTAGCTTGAAGTTGTTGGAATATGTAGGTTAACCTGTTCTAGGCCGCGGGAATTTATGGCCTCGAAGAAGCTGCTCTTTTTATGCCGTCTGGTAGTGCTATCACTTCACGAGCGAAGTCGTCTTCTTCGGGAACTTGCAGGAGATGTCTCCCTGAGATATGCTCCTTAAGGTGATAAAAAACTAATAACTTAAGCTGATGTTCAAAATTCATTTGCAAGGGTTTATTTCCTCGTGCCTCAAGCGGAGGCATACAGATAAAAACATCTTCACCAGGTTGCAACAATTCGTGAAATGATGGTACATTTTGTTCTGTATCTTGAGGGTGAAAGCTGCGCGGTATTTCTTCACCTTGCTTTTCTTCAAAATTTCTCTTTGGATTCTTTTTTCACCTTTTGACATGGCACCCCTTTCTTTGTATAACCGTAAAGGCGAACAACTGTTCGTTCTTACGGAAACTACGTTTGTCCCTGTTTTCCCACATCGCAGGGATAATTTTTTACCTTTTTCACCTTCACTTTCACAGTATCTTTCAAACTGTCTGTCTCGAATTTGACCCTTGCATTACCGGTCTTCTTCATGATTGCAATGGTAAACACTGCCTGACCGCCATAAATTAAATGTAGAGGGCAATAAAAACAGGTATAATTTAAGAAAACCCCAAGATGTTAGCTATTATGTTACATATTTTGTTTTCATACAGAAACAAGATAATTTTCTGATTGTTTTATTCTTTAGTTTCACCATATAACTTTAATTCCTTTAGCGTGTATTTCTCTGTCGTTGCTAACAAGTGGACTACCTGTTACTATCGCCGTTGCGAGTATTAATCTGCCGTGTACTTCTAATCCTTGTATGGTCTCAGCTATTCAACCTTATATCAAAGGGGCATCGATTCCCACGTTTAGCGATGTGGTATGTAGAATTACCACACAAGCGATCCCAGAGATTGCTGAATCTTACCCATTTTTCACATAAAACTGACAATGAAGTATGACGTCTCAGGAATTAACAACCGCACAGAAATAATGAAGCAAAAGATCTATTGAAGGCAGGATCAATAAGAAGAGGCATTACCCGAAACAGAAATCGCCTGTTTCAGTTTAGATTATGGAGGTCTGAATATTTTGGGATTAAAGGACGTGTAATTTACTGACTTTGCGGAAGTGGTATCCATAAACTGCAAGGGTAATAGACAGTGGTAATAATTCGCGACGGTGAAAGTACGTCCATAACAAGAGTTTCCAAAATTGGACACGTTCATTGCCAAGGATGCCGAGATGGTAGATGGCACGAAATAACGCCAGGATATGATTGAATGTAAATCGAGCTTTGATCTTTGGCGCTTTATATTCCCGAAAGAAGGTTTTTATGCGCTGATAATAGTTTTCTGGGGAATAAATGTATTTCAATATATTTTTATATCCTTCCCGGAATGTATCAATGTCCATGGTAGGAATAATGTTTGTTGTACCGTCTACATTATCCCCCGACATCTGTCCAAGCAAACGTCCCTCTCGCTTTAGACGCTCATATAGCTTTGTCCCAGCCGGAGCCTGAAGCAGGCCAATCATCGCCGACACAATCCCACTCTTCTGAATAAAATCAATTTGTCGCTGGAAGATGGATGGCGTGTCATTGTCAAAGCCCACGATAAAGCCTGCTTGTACTTGCAATCCGGCCCGCTGAATACGCCGCACGTCTTCGATCAGATTACGGTTTTTGTTCTGTTTTTTGTTGCATTCAGCAAGGCTATCAGTATCCGGCGTCTCAATCCCCACAAAAACCGCGTCGAATCCTGCTTCAGACATCATTTGCATCAGGGATTCATCATCGGCCAGGTTGATGGAAACTTCGGTGTGAAACGGTATTGACACATGTTCTCTTTGCCATTTGATTAAAGCAGGCAGCAATTCGTTCTTGAGGTCTTTTTTGTTCCCGATGAGATTATCATCTACAAAGAATACGGGGCCGCGCCACCCCAAACGATAGAAACTGTCCAGCTCGGCAACAATTTGTTCGGCAGTTTTAGTCCGTGGATTTCGTCCAAACAATGAAGTCACATTGCAGAACTCGCAGTGGTATGGACAACCACGGGAGTACTGTATGCTCATCGAGGCGTATTGCCTCAGATCGGCTAATTCCCAAAGAGGTGCTGGAGTTTTTTGAATGTCTGCAAAATGAGATGTGCTATAGACGCGCCTTGCGCAATTATTCTTCAGGTCTTCCAAAAAAGATGGCAGGGTCATCTCTGCTTCATTGAGTACGAAATGATCGGCATCCTCAAATTGTTCATGCTCGCTCGTGAACAAAGGACCTCCGGCAACCACTTTGACATCAGCTCCCTTACAACGCCTGATAATATACCGGGCAGATGTTCTTTGTACAACCATACTGCTGATAAACGCATAATCCGCCCATGCCAGATCTTCATCCGTGAGCCTTGTCACATTGACGTCGACCAAGCGTTTTGACCACTCTGATGGTAGCATGGCGGCAACTGTCAGGAGTCCTAGTGGTGGAAAGGATGCCTTTTTGCGTATGAACTTAAGTGCGTGTTTGAAACTCCAAAATGTATCGGGGAACTCAGGGTATATCAATAGTATATTCATTATGCTTCCATATATTTTCGGTCAGGTATAAGAAGTAAGAAAAAATTTATTTGCTTAATTTACCAAAATTTGTATCCGCTAAACGGAAAATGTTAAAAAATATATATTATGCCGTTAACCATTCTTTTTTTTTATGAAAACTATAATTTTTAATTATAACATAAAAAGACGCGATATAAAATGGAAAAGATACGTTTGAGATTTTAGGCTATTCAATGTACGTTAATTTCCATATTTGCAATTATCATCGGAGGTTTTTTCTATCAAGTTCATTTTCCAAATGAGCAAAATAACGGCCAGCTACCTCATTGTTCGGAGCAAGCTCAAGAGCCCTTTGATACCAATACATAGCCGGTTTTTTTTTGCCAATTTGGCGATAGATATGGCCAAGGTTCAAACGAACCCGGACTTTTAGAAGGTCATTTCCTCTCGCTAAAAGATCTGCTTTTCGATAGTTTTCGATTACAAAATCGTAAAGATCTGCCCGATAATATTTCGCTAGCGGCCATATCGTATCCGCTGACTCTTTATAAAAAAGTGCAGATTTGGGGTTCCACTGTTTTCCCCAATTCAGAAGTTCGACAGCTTCATCAGCCTTTCCCTCACCATCAGGCATTCCATCTGGCTTTTTGGTCCAACACACCCATTTAGACCACAAAAGCCAGGCCACAGTCGTATACGTGTCAATATCCCTACGATCAATGTTGACGATTTGATAACCAAGACGAATAGCCTTATTGTAGCTTCCCTGTGGACTATCATACTGTTGGTTATCCAGATAAAACCCCATACACTCTCTCAATAGACCTGTATCATACTGATGATTTAGATCCTGAAGCACCCTTTCACCATATTCATAAATAACCATATCAGAATCTTTCTGCTCTTTCCCAATCGCAAAAGGAGAACCGGAGGTCAGAAAAACAATAAACAAGACACCTGCTATGGAAAATAGTAAACGCATGGGCAAAACTCCTTAAAAAAAAGCCTTACTGCCAGGATGTTTTGTAAACACATCTTCGGCAGTAAGGCTATCTTTTCTTTCCTTACTTCCCTGTAAGTTTAAGACCCTTTTACTTTGCGCCCCCTGATCACCCAGAGTTTGCCCTTATCGAAGTATACGTATAAATAGACACAAATGATATTTTTGTCAAGCAAAAAATACAATATTGTATGCAGGCCAAATAGAAAAACTGTTTTAATCTGTTATGAAAATTTCTTATAATGCACCGTCATGATGTTACGGTGTATCCCCCACCGAAACCCATGAACGCTATCATCCTACTTTGGTTTAAAATCGAACTTCTGTCCTCCCACCGTCGCCTCAAACATTAAACCAGTTTCGGACAAGGTGAAGATTGCCACACCATGATCATAATCAGCATCTGTTGAAACACCGGCTGTTGAAGCAATAGCAGAGGCCTGTGCACCGGGCTTGAAGTTTCCCTTTTTGAAATCATCAAGAGTTTCTTTGTCTTTAAAAAATACAATTTCACTATATTTTTGCCCGCCAAACTGGACACCGACAGTCACCTGTGTCATGCTTGCAGTACCGATAAATTCGCCCTTCTCGTACACTTCACCAGTACCATGGGCTGCCCCAATACCAAAGCCACCTTTTGTAATAGTGGGGAATACCGCGTAACCATAAGCTTTTTCAAAATAGATCGTCAAATGTGGGTAGTGAGATTTAAAATTCCTGATAACTTTTTCTGTCGGAGTATTCACCGACAATTGGCCTTTTACCGGTTCATCTTCTGCTGATGGTTTCCAGCCCGAGTAAACAGGTGTAACAAGCAGTAAAGTAATGCTCATAATAAAAAAAGTTATGATAATTTGTTTTTTCATAAATTGTATCTCCTGCTTTTATGATGATTGAATGATGTATTCCTTAAAACCCAAGGCATGTCGATTCCATTGTTGGACTGACATCTTTTGTCTCGTTCGCTCACTATCTGTCTTCTTCCTACTTTATTCCTTTTCTCCCTCCTGCAAAAGCCTTTTCAGCTTTTCAGGCATAGGGATTGGCTTACGGTTGGCATTGAGGCAGGCGAGCCTTGAAAAACCCTCAACGACGAGTTTGTTATCACCCTCGCAAATTACTTTATGGTTAAATTCTACTGTGGCATGCTTCAGTTCAGAAATCCAGGTCTGAATAATGAGAATATCATCATAGTGAGCGGGAGAACGAAACCGGCAGTGGGCCTCGGTAACGGGAAAGTAGATATGCTCTTTCTCCAATTCTGAATACGGCAATCCAAGATTTCGCAAATATTCCGTCCGGCCCATCTCAAAATAGATGAAAAAATTGCCGTAATAGACAATACCCATCTGGTCGGTTTCCTGATAACGAACGCGGATTTTAATTTCGTGAATTTTCATAGCGAGTTCTTGGATTACTTTGTATGAGACCTCTCACTTATTCATTTTCTCCTTGACTAAAACATGATAAAAACTAAACTGATTTTATGCGAAACTCTGCAAAATTCAAGTATTTATTATAATGTTTATAAAAGGATTGTGAGTAAACGATGAAATACAGGATCATTATCAGGCCTGATGCTGATAACAAATTATTTCAAATGGAATCGACAGTACCGCTGACATTAGCAGTTAACTTGAACAAAAGAGAACGATTTCATTGGCAACCTCGCTGTTGAGACAAGAACAATCGAACCATACGACTTGCTTACTGTTCAGCTCGTTATGACACCCGGCTATCAGACGGTTACGCTTAATGTGTACAAGGGAAGAAAACCGGACTTATCAGTGTGGAATGGGAATCACGTGTAGAGAGAAAAGGCACGATAGCAAATCGTGCCTTTTTGGAAAAATCACTGAAGTAGTAACGAAAAATATTTACAAAAATGGATTCATTCTTTTGCAAGAACGACAAATAAGGAATTTTATCCTATGTTATCCGATTACTTCCTGCATGCCGTGAGATAAGAATCGCTGTACACATGCTGATTCATGATGATCTCGGCAGTTATTGCAGCGTCCATTAAATCCTTGTCAAGCACATCCATCACTGCGGCATCCAATCCGTAAGAAATCCCCATCGTCAGGAATATCCTCGCTAAAAGCCTTTTTTCCTTCGTCCCCTGTGAAAAGTTGCTCAGCCCTACATTTCTGTGCGGTGGCGGATCGGAAATCATTTTAATCTGGTTGAAGATGTCAAACATAAGTGCCGGTTGCTTCTGGTCAACATTAATAGGAAAGAGCACAGGATCAATATATATCTTTGACAATTCAAACTCATGCTCAACTGCCTTTTCTACGATCTTCATGGCAATCTCCATACGTCTTTCAACATCCTGAGGAATACCACATTTGTCCATTGTCAGACATATCAATGAAGCATTGTATTGCTTGGCCAGGGACATAAATTTATCCAATTCTTCAGGATCGCCCTTGGAAGAATTAATCAAGACCTCGTTCTTTATCACCGATAAACCCGCCTTTACGACATCAAATTTCTGGCTATCAATGGCGATTGGGGTCTTTACCGTATCTTGAATTACCTCAACCAGCCATTTCATTGCCTCAGCGGGGTCAGCCGCTGCCGTCCCCACATTCACATCCAGAAAACTCGCTCCGGCCTCCGTCTGTTTTATCGCAAGCTCTCTTATAGCCTTCGGATCCTTATTCTTTATCGCTTCCCGTACGTCTTTAAACATACCGTTGATGCGTTCAGCTATGGAAATCATCGTATGTTTACCCTTTCTCTTTAAAAATATAAACGATCAATGCATTTTTTTACAGCTGCTACTGCCTTAGGATGGTTCATGCGAATAATATCTGCACCTGACTGCAAAAGGCAGACTGCCGTGATGACCTCCCATATCGGACCTCTTTCATCGCGTGGCCCCCACTGCGGAACCTCACTATCGTCTGATTTTGCCTCTTTGGATCTCCATGCCTCATGTCCAACATCGCAGATTACCGGCATAGACATCATCTTATCTCCGGTAAGTGCGGCTAACCGTTCACGTTCCTGGATAGAATAGGTATACTCCATACCGTAACCCAGCGCACCGGTTGACTGGAACATTACTATTCGATTCAGCGGAAAGTCCATTTCAGAAACAAGAATGTTAACCTGTTTTGCAATATTAATATCTACAGGTGCCAAAGTAATGAGACTGTGTCCATCCGCAAGACATGTGGCTGTAAGAGTCTTATAGTTATCCTGCGTAACAACCCCCATCAAACAATTTTCTCCTTTCGCTGCCTGGCTTACCTTGGGCATTACCTCATTATCTTTTTCATCATGTTCGCATCCCCAAATAAGTAAGGGTACACCCACTGCAGCGAGTATAGATTTTACGACCTTCACCGCATGCTCTGCACCTTTATCACCTTTATCGGGGTGAATTCCTTCCAGCTTCAGGCAAATCAAATCCGCCCCATACTGTTCTACACATTTTTTTGCCCATTGTGCAGGGTCGTTGAGAACATCTGCAAAAGGTTTGGCCAGGGTTTCAGGCCAGTCCTCCGGTGGTGTATCATAGACATCCATTGCAACTACGGGTTTATGGCCGGGGTTCCCCTCGAAGTCCATAAAAGGGACGTTTTTTGCGCCACCAATAGTAATTGTCTTCTGCCGGCTACCCCCCTTATCTTTTGTTGCGCCGAGGGTGATTTCATTAACACCGCCCGACCACTTGTCTGCCACATTTGGTATTTCCATTCATTTATCTCCTACTATCCATCAAAAAAACTGAACCACAGAGAACACAGAGAAAAACCTTTTAAAAATCCTTCGGATCCCTTTCGGGCAAAGCTTGAGCACTCATTTCTTTTTCTACTACTACAAACGGCCAGCCGCGCTTTTTTCGAGCATGCCTGCCGGCAAATGCTTTTGTAAGAACTTACCCAGTTTTTGATATAACTCATTTTCACGTGAAATTTCAAATACAGATGCCCCACATGCGGCGGTATCGTATATCTCCTGATCAAAGGGGAATATCGCAGATATCTCGATTCCCACACTATCTAACTTTTGTTGAAGATTCTCGTGGATACCGCTCCTGGGCACCCGGTTTAACACACAGAACTTTTGCTTAATCGTGACTGGGAGCGAATCGGCCAGCGCAAGGATACGCTGCAGGGTCAATGCTCCTACAATCGTAGGTTCACTAACAATCATCAAGAGATCCACATTATTGGTCGTTCTGCGGGAAAGGTGCTCCATCCCTGCCTCATTATCTGTAACAACAAACGGGTAGGTTGTTCCTACTTTATCCAGATATTTGCGAAGAAGATTATTTACATAGCAATAGCACTTCGGACCCTCTGGCCTGCCCATCGTTAAAAGATCGAATTTCTCTTTTTCAATGATTGATTCCTCGATGGCGTACTCAATGTATCTGTCTTTTGACATCCCGGAAAAGTCTACCTTTTTTTCAACAATATCTTCGCGTATATCAGCAATGGTACTTTGTACATGCAATCCAAGCAATGCACCTAAAGAGGCATTGGGATCGGCGTCTACCGCCGATACCGGTTTACCAATCTCTTCGGTAATATATCGGATAATAAGTGCAGAAAGGGTTGATTTTCCTGTTCCACCCTTTCCCGCTACTGCAATATTAAAAGCCATAAAAAATCCTTTGTTATGAAACCATCAACTCTTCTGCAACTGATGGAAATTTTTCAATAGCTGTATGAGGTAAAAAATTTGCCGATATGTATTCTTCCATATACTTATTGTTACTCATAAGGTCGAAATAGGTCATCTTTGATGCAATTGTCTGTGCCACTTCGTAGGCATCCTTGTAAAACATGGACATCTTTGCGCCAATTACAGAGGTATTCCCTACAAATTGTACCTTTGAAACAGAGATATCAGGGAGCATCCCAATCGTAATGGCGCTCCGTATATCCAGATAATTACCAAAACCGCCCGCCAGGTATACCTGTTCAATATCGTTGGCACTCATGCCCATGGATTCAATTAAGGTAGAAATTGCCGAGTATATGGCTGCCTTTGAACGGATTAGGTTTTGGATGTCAGCCTGTGTAATAACGATGTCCTTTTTTGTAGCAGTTTCATCCTTGTCCACCAGAATGAATTCATACCCGTCATCCGTTTTTCTTAAACGTTCTGTATCTATTCCTTTTTGAAAATTTCCCGTCCTGTCAATAACCCCGCTTCTGACCAGATTAGCCAGGCAATCCAATAATCCTGAACCACATATTCCGCTCGGGGGGGTATTTCCAATTGTTTTACAAATAACATCAAAATTTTTTGTGATAGTTACCTTTTCTATAGCGCCCTTTGCAGCACGCGTCCCGCAGGAAATGCCACTGCCCTCAAAAGCCGGGCCGGCTGATGCGGAACAACATACCATCCAATCCTTGTTGCCAAGCACAATCTCACCATTTGTGCCAATATCAATGAGAAGAGACAAAGCATCGACCTTGTCCAGTCGAATAGCTAATACGCCGGACGATATATCCCCTCCAACGTATGCCCCTACGCAGGGCAACGTATACAGAAAACCATTGCTATTAATCTTTATGCCTACATCATCAGCCTTGACTGGAGGCACAAAACTAGCGGAAGGAAGATACGGCTCTCTTCGGATATTTGTGGGATCGAGGCCAAGTAAAAAATGGGTCATCACGGTATTTCCTGCGCAAACAACAGCATTAATATCATGGATACTTAACTTGTTCCTTTTGACAAGAATCGAAATCAGATGATTTACATCTTCGACCAATACCTCTTGCATAATTTCCATCGCATTGTTTTGCACGGCATAGATAATCCGCTGAATATAGTCATCTCCGTATTTTATCTGGGAATTATACGTTGCTTCAACATCTATGGTCTCAGCATGAGAAAGGTTCAGAAGATGCGCAACTACGGTGGTCGTACCCACATCCACGGCAATCCCATAATTCTGCGCACTCACGTCCCCTGCCTGTACTTCCATAATCTCCACCGAAGATCCCCTGTATCCCAGTGTTGCTGTAACCTTCCAGTGAGCGTCTCTCAAAAGTGTGGGTAAGCGTTTTAAAACAGTTAACTTTGTTGTCAAAACTCCCCACGGAACATTAGCATGAACCATAACACCCTGGCAGAGTCGTTCATAATCAGCCATGCAATCGTCCAAACTCGGTGGTGATAATTCAAGGTATATTTTTCTTATTAATGATTTTTTTTCAAATTGTTCCACCCCTAAAGTCGCCGCAGCCAATGATCCCGAAAACTGCGGGTAATCACTAACAAGGATCTGACTCTTATCAAGCTTTGATTCCTCAGGGATCAAGACTTCCAGGTCTCCCATCACCTTCGTCCTGCAGGCAAGAACGTATCCTTGTTTAGCTTCCGCTTCAGAAATATGGGTAGTAGGCATACTATCCACTTTTCCCGAACTCAGGACAACCTTACATTTTCCGCAGGTACCGTCTCCACCACACAAAGCATTGATAAACAAATCGCCCTTGTATGATGCATCTAAAACGGTCTTTCCCTTTTCAATTTCAACGGTTACATCGCCGGGAAGAAAGCGTACTTTATAGTAAGAGTTTATAGACATGCGATTTTACGATTTTTTGAGCTTATTCATAATTCTTATTTTACTTATGGAAAATATCGCTTCGTTCTAAGCACGCCACACGGTTTTCAGATAAGAAGGAAGCCCGGACGCCTCTCTGGGGCCAACCAGTATCTCCCATCCAAGGGTCTCCTGCAGTTTTCCAGACATCACGGCTACAAGGCCGGGGATAATTAATTTTTTGTGCTTTACTTTCGTTTCCACTTGCGCATCAGCCATGGCCTTAGCTACAACTTTATCATTGAGTTTATCTCCGGAATATGCAGTCAATACTGAAGTTCCACCGGTATCCACTGACAATATAAATGCAGGAATACGACTCGCCTCAACTTCGCCTTGGACAGTATAATAGGTAAGCGAAAAGTTTGTTGTGAATAAGACCGGGGCATCCTCTTTAGCATCACCCACAGCATATAATTTCGGTTCAACCTGGATTGGTTTTTGCGGATCGGTAAAAATATTTGTCCTGGCAGTAAGCAACGGCATAATTGCCCAGGGGTCACACGCATTAACAGCGACTATGCCGGCATACTTAAGCAGGTATGTACTTGCCAGTGAAATTTCCTGGAATGGATCTTCTTCGCAAGCGAAGACGATCATGGGAAATCCCAGTGCACGGAAATTTTTCTTCAATGCTGCCCGCCTTACCTTGGTCAGTTTCTGAAGTACCTCTTTCGGGTTATTTCCGCTCACATCCAACACGATCTCTTCAACACCTGCCTTTTTTGCACGGTCGGCAAGGTCGGCAAGCTCCTCAAGCGTTTGAGCCGTCACGGTCATCGGACAGGCCTTTTCCTTTGCTAATGCGGCCATAGACTCACAGTTCCCGGCGTTTGCGCCATGGATTAAGGGTCTCTTTTCAGCACAGGCAGATAAGGCAGCCTTCATATTTTCAACTGACGCACTACTCAAAATAATGCTCAGATGAGAACCTGTGCTAACTTTTTTTGTCGCTTCAGCAAATTTCTCAGCATTATTGCTCTTATTGATAATTGCCACCAGATCAATCTCGATTTCTGTACCAACGCGTGCAAGCTTCAAGTTGTTAATCTTTTTCAATCGATCGCTAAAGTCAGCATCATTCAAATCGTCATTGATAGTAACGGCCACACCTGTAGGATGATAAAATTTCTCCTCATGTCTGAACAAGACATTTTCCTCACCAACCAGCACTTGTTTGGCACCCGTTCCGATAGTTACCAGTTTAATCGGAGGTTCGGCTGCTGCGCCCAAAACCCTCTTAGCTTCTTCGCTTACATCGGGACAATCAGACAGGTTTGCTTTTTTTTGTGCCAGTTGCATAGCAAATGCCAGGCATGTTGGCCTCCCGCATTTTTTACAATTTGTTTTGGGCAGTAGTTTGTAAATGTCTAATCCAGTTAGTGCCATTCTTTACTATCCTTTCACATAAATAAATTTGCACAACATCAAATGAATAACCACCCATTCACCCTCGTTCACAAAAAAAAATAAAATGGTGGTTATAAAACGCAAAAAACTCTCATTTGATATCAGGCAATTACCATAAAATTATACTTTAAGATCATCACTCGTTTGTATGATTTTACTGACTAATCCATACTTGAGCGCCTCTTCAGCTGACATCCAGAAATTTCTTTTGGTATCTGATTCTACTTTTTCTATTGTCTGCCCTGTTTCCACAGAAATTAATCGATTGATCTTTTCCCGGCATTTGAGTATTTCTCCGGCTTCAATTTGAATATCAGCGGCAGTCCCATGAATACCCGTTGAAGGTTGATGAATAAGAACGCGCGCATTGGGCAAGCTGAACCGATTTTCCTTTTTTGCACCAAGCAAAATAATTACAGCTGCGCTGGCCGCAACTCCCGCACAGATGGCTTTTATTTTTGGCTTTACAAATCGCATCATATCGTAGATCGCAAAACCGGCATCGGCGTCTCCTCCAGGGGAATTAATAAACATTTTAATATCCTCATTGTTTTCCCCTTCAAGAAGTATGAGTTGCGTCATGATCTGTTGTGCCATTTTTTTACTCACCTCATCCGAGATCATAACCGTACGGGTTTTCAATAACCGCGAAATCAGATCGCCTCCGTAACGCTTTTCCTTCTCTTCGCTAGCACCCTCATCCTGATTACTTACAACTTGTCCCTTTCTCAGGAAAGGGATTGGCATATCAACGATCATGAATGGACTCCAGAATAAAAAATATACGTGTAATAAATAAGTATTAAGTCGTCTTCGCAGGTTCAAGTTTGTAACTTGAACCTGAAATATTTATACCTTCAAAAGCTTCCCATGGCAGCATATGGGCTATTGTTCGGCCAAATTTAAGGGTTCAGGTTACAAACCTGAACCCGCTGGAGTATCTTTTTTGTTGGGTGCACTCCGCATCACCCAACCTACAGTCCCTATGGAACTCACAATATCTCTCGTTTAAAAATCAGAACATCGGCGCTAAGGCAAGCGCTGGGTGATTGACCTTCTGCATGTATGTCAAGACATCTTCCTCGGTCTGCGCAACCGTTTCATCAGCTATCTTGTTGAGAAAATCTTCAAGACCCAACTCTTCAGCTGTTTTGGAAAGAGTTTCTGCCAGCTCCTCCTTTAGTGCCTTGGGCATCCACACAACACGGGCAAGGCCACCATCTGCGGAAATAAATTTTCTGCTGCCTAAATAAAACTTGCTATGCCCCATAAACCCCGGTGTTTGCAATCCACCGCCAACCGTTCCGGCAAGCGTGGAAAACTTCATACCACAAGGTGTCATCTCAGTAAAGTCACGGTCTACCACCATTATCCCGTTGGTCATGGGCAACATGGCTGAAATGCACTCAAAGCAACCACAACTCGTCATAGGGTCTGTCATGATGCTGTACAAACTCACCTTCTCAAGGGATCTGTTTGAGCCGTTGTAAATGAATGAATTCGTACCTTCCCACTGTCCCAATCTCCCGTCAATCACCTTCCCACGTTCGATCGGCTGATTCGGACCTGTGGGATTAATTTCATACCCAGCCTTTCCATCCAGCCAGCTCACAGAACCACACAATCCTGACCGTTCCGGAGTTACAACACAAATATGTGTGGGCGCAAAACTTTGACAGAGCGTGCAACTATAAAACATGCCCACAGAGTCATCGGTCATACCTTTCAACCGCGCGTCACGCTCCGCATATGCGGCACGTATGTCCTTTAATAATCGTTCCACATCTTCTCTTTTTGTATATAAGGTCACCTGAACCTTATCAACGATAGCTCCAAAATCACTATGAAATTTGGCGTGTATAATGTTTCCTATGTGCTTAATCCTGAAACCAGCCTTGAAGGCCTCCTTGCTGATACGATGCCGGATAATATCCCTCTGTCCCATATGGAACAATCCCTGAGCCTCACCCAGGAAACGATGCATCTGCCGCTCAAAGATAGGTTCAAAGTCTGGCTGCATCTTTCGACCATATACTTCAACCATAATACCAAGAGACACACCAGGACCAGGCTTAATTTCGTCCAGATCAGGTCCTATAACCTGTATTTTACCATCTTCTACCTCATGGCTTTCCTTTGCACATACATATTCAAAGGCAGGTGTACCGGGACCGCCAACTTCAATTTGCATATCCTCTTTTCTTATGCGTTCACCCTCGAAAGCCGGACCGTACGCTACTGGAATTTCAATCTTGTGGATAGAAATCTTTAATCCGCGCACCTCGATGCATTTATCAACAATCTTATCAACAGGTACCCTTGAAACCACATGCTCATAAGTACAGACACCTGTGGGTAATATTTCAGGAATATCGATATTGGTTATCGTTGGAAATCCGTAGTTAATAGCGCCAGCGGCATTTGCATATTGCTCATCGGTAACTTCTGTACCCAATGCAAGGACAAATGCAAAGATACGATTCTTATTGTACAGGAGATTTCTCCTGAAATCACCCGCCGGAACATTTCCAAAGGAAAGGGCAGCCCTGTTTGCAAAACCAAGAGAATATACTGCTGCTGAGGTTTCTTTTCCAAAGGGTACCAATCGGGTATCCCATCCCATCTGGACACCTTTTTCAGCCAACTGTTCAGCAAAAGATACGCCCAGGTTATTGGATTGTATAAATACATAAAGATTCTTTTGCTGGAGTTCTCTGGCAATCTTGACGGCTGTGTCTGCATCAGGTGCACATCCAACAATAGCTGCAAAACCAGGAGCCGTACCATCCACGAATTCAATACCGCGTTCGCGCATGATAACATCATCGGCAGCCCCTAGCCATATCCCATCCACCGGGTGAGGTCCAATTAAATATTTACAGGCCTCGTACACCTCCTCGGCAAAAAGAGTAGCCATACCTGCATCCAGGGTGTGACCCAAATATGGAACCCAGTTATGTTCAGCAGGTAATGGAGGCAACATGCTTCGAGCCATGCCTAACACATGGACACAATCCTCCAAAGTTTTTACGGCAATACCCGTCATTGAATAAATGATTGGCAAATAATAGGCTGTATTGGGGAATTCTACTTTACAATCACGCCCTTTCTGCGCGATTGCTTCAGCAAGCTTTTGATCAGCCTTGTCTACAATTTGATACGCGCCGCGGATGGCGGCAGAACAGATGATCTTCGACATAAAAATACCCCTTTAAATCTTTTTATTAATGATGCCCCTCTGGAACAGGTTTACATTCCCTTTCCAGCGCCCTTCTTTCGGCCATATCAAAGAGCTTTCTTTCCTTTTTCACGTTTATACCAAGTGCGTCTCTCTTCTTTTCTATGTGATCCATCACCATCCTGGCTATTTTCTTGAAATCCTTTTCGAAATCCCACCTGGCACCAACTAACTCCTCCATCTCTTTTGTTAACAGTCTTTGCATATCGGGCGCCCCTGTCACCGGAGAATTCATACCAAAGATCGTGTAAACTCCCGATGCGACAAAATACTGACCAATGGCAATTGCCTTTTCACTCATCCATTCGAGACATACCCCTGCAACTGGCAAATCGCTAATATCATTTCCCAAACCGCCTTCCTTTGCCATCTCAGACACTGCTATAAGAATACGGCTGTTATCGACACAGGCACCGGAATGTAATACGGGCGGTATGCCCACTGCCTCACAAACCTCCCTGAGCCCCGCACCGCACGCATCCTTCATTTCAGGGATCATCACCCCCCCGTCAGCACATTGTCCCGCAGCACAACCTGTTGCCACGACCAATATATCATTAGCAATCAACTCCCTTACCAGATTTACATATGATAGTTCACCTGCTCCAACCCTTGGACTCGTACAGCCAGCGATCCCGGCCACCCCCCGAATCCTTCCATTTATGATATTATCATTTAAAGGCCGGTAACTCGCCCTGAATCTTCCACCTAGCATGTATTTAATAGTTTCGTGACTAAAACCGGCAACAAGGTTAGGTTCTGCACTGCTGGGAATAAATACCTTTTTAGGGTCGCGGTTTTTATAATTCTCGATTGCCATAAGCAGAATCTTCTTTGCTGCCTCGAGCGCATGGTCATCGGTAAATTCTACATGCTCGGCGCCAGATATTTTCGCCTTTGACAGTGTGGTAACTATCTTTGTGTGGAAGTGTTTTGCCGTCTCTACAATTGCTTGCATTACGCATTGTATATCCACAACCATTAATTCAACCGCGCCCGTGGAAATCGCAGGCTCCTGCATAGTCATATGCCCGGCCATAGGAATTCCATGTCTGACAAGGAGTTCATTTGCCGTACAGCACAGGCCCGCAATCACTATCCCCTTTGCCCCTGCTGCATGAATCGCCCTGGTAACCTCAGGGTCGCTGGAGGCCATAACCACCGCCTCTGCAAGCTGTGGTTCGTGTCCATGAACAATCACATTCACAGAATCTTTTTTGAGAACCCCCATACTTGACCTCCCCTGAACAGGTTTGGGAGTGCCAAACAAGATATCCTGTAATTCTGTCGCTATCATACTGCCACCCCAACCATCCGCCAACGCAACACGCATGGCCTGCTTCGTCAGGTTTCTATAGTCCTGATCGCCGCCTATCCCTGTCCTATGTAAACTCTCGCACACTTCCCTGTCTATAGCCCTTGACGCAATACCGACTTTTTCCCATATTTTTTGGCGGGCCTCAGGCGCCCTTTTCAGAAACAACAGAGTACCGTATGGTTTTCCGAACTCCATCAGCGCCATCTCACCCACTTCTTCGGCAATTTCATTAATCTTACGGTCCTTCGTCTTTATCCCAAACAACTCGGCGACCATCATAAGCTTATCGACATCCTTAATCCTGTATCCCGGCGCCTCGCCTCTTGCTGTGGCGACCAGGAGATGTGCTACCGCACGCCCATGGTCCGAATGGCAGGCAGTTCCCGCACCGCTCATTCTCAGGAAGTGTCTTGCAGCAAAGGTATTGGCATCGGCACCACAAACACCCCTCTTCGGCCCTTTGCCAAACGGGTCGATGTTACATGGCCCATAGTTACAATGACGGCAACATAACGCAAGACTACCAAATCCGCATTGTGGAAGCTGTGCCTGGTATCTGTCATACATAGTCTCCACTTTCATTTCTTTCATTCTATCAAGCATCACTTGATCGACTGTCTTTTGTTTTTCTTCCATAATTACAACCCTCCTTATACCATGCCCACGAATACCAGGCCGACTAACACAATTAATAATTTATGAAGCCAGACCGCATATCCACCACACTTGCATGTGGCAATATAGAACAACATATTACAAAAATAAATACATCGAAATCAAGGGAAAATACAAACTTTTACTTGCCTTTTGTACAATCTTCCAGGCTGTTCTTTATCTGCCTTACTTCCGACAGTAACTGGCTATTTTCTGCAAAGACCGATCTTCCCATAATGTCTGATTCAAGGATCTTGTCATTGTAGGAAATAAACCCTAAAACAGGAATACCCTGTAACCCATGCTCGATCAACGACCGGTGTCCATCAGATGCCACTTTGTTCCCTACGGCATAAACCGACTTCAGGCCTATATCGTCAGCGAGTTTTTTGACCTGAAAAGCTGTTTGGATACTCTTGGAACCAGGCTCTACGATTACAATCAGCGCATTTACCGACCGCACGGTAGCACGGCCAAGATGTTCAACGCCCGCCTCCATATCTACAATTACGACCTCATCCCTTTGTACAATAAGGTGGCTCAGCAATGCCCTCAAAAAAGCGCTTTCGGGACAAGCACACCCACCGCCACCTCGCTTTATAGCCCCCAGCACCATAAGCTTAACCCCTTCATGTTCCAAAGAAAGTTTTTCAGGCAAATCTGAAACCGTTGGATTTAATGAGAAAAACTTTCCATATTCATCAGAGGCTCCTGTGCGTTCCTTTATCAAATCTTTCATCTGGCTAATCGGGACTATCTCTGATAGATTTTTAATACCTAAAGTTGCCGCTAAATTCGAAACAGGATCCGCATCTATTGCTATGACCTTTTTCCCGCTTTCTGCAAAAACCTTTGCCAGCGTAGCGACAAACGTCGTCTTCCCAACGCCTCCCTTGCCAGAGACTGCAATCTTCATACATTATTACCCTCAAATCCAAATTGATTTATGTAATGATTACTATTTACGAATCATATTATATCAAGATTTCATATATTTTTACATGACAAAAATTTTTCATTTTTATTTATGCGGTTTGTAGAGCGAAGAGTCTCTTCGCTCTACATCGAAAAGTCGCTGATGGCCTGATTTCATGACAAGGAATGTTTAAAAAGGAAAGGCGATTGGCTGAAATGCGATTCAGGATCTACTTCTCGATTCCTTCGAGATTCAGAAGGAACATCTTCTTATCTACACATCTTTTATTAAAATTTGTCTGACACAGCAGGCGCTTCATATTCAACCTTAATATATGCTGTAGTTGGTGTTTGATCGTTCTCAATAATTCGTGCAGAAAGTTGATGATACCCTTCTCGGTCGGCACTAAACTCCAAATAGAGAGAATTGTTGTCTGAAGCGTTCCCATTCTCCAGGTATTGACCTTGATCTTTACTCTTTGCACCTTTCGTATTGGGTTTATCCACTCGAAGTTCGATATCCCTTTTCCCTTCAGTATAAACCCATATCTTGACCACTGAATTGGCAGCAACCCAGACAGAACCTCCCGTCCGATATTCGCCATACCTGATCTTGCCACCGTACCCAAGAGAGGACGTCCGTGAATCTCCAAGGTCATCAGCCAGCCGAAACTCCTGCGTCGTCCTCAGGGAATGAGGGGAAAATTCACCCTGCATTCCAGCAGGACCCCAGACTGAATAGCCCATCGGTGGCACAGAAACTTTGACCCATCCATTGTCATCTGTGGTAAGGTCATTGGTGTTAGAGCCACTGTAATCGTGGAGTTTAATATGAGTTCCAAAATCAGTCTGGACCCAGGCCTCTAACCATTGCGAGCCGTGATCATTCATCCCAATCAATGCCTTCCCGCTGCGTTCGATAATAAGGAGGTCTGGCGATCCCTGATAGCGGACTTTGTAAGCACCATCTTTAAAATTAAGCTTTTGATGAGCCCATATGAGATTTATAAGATAATTGCGAGCCGTCAGTGTCTTAGGATCGGCTTTAAAACGTTTATGACCGTAGTTTACAAAAAGATCCTCATAGTAAACCACGGGACTCCCGTCCACAGCAAAAACGGCAGCATAGACAACGTCGGTCCTTTCATTATCCGGATCAATGGTAGGGGCAAGTTCGTCTCCATTCTTGCGCCAATCGTCCGATCGGTCGTCATGTTTATCGGAGCCGGGATTGGAATCCCAGAAATAACCCCGCCACGTATCATGGTTATTTACGAAAGGGACTGTCTTTATTCGATTTTTTTGCTGGTAATTAGGCAGGCTGCCCATATCGAAAAAACCACTGGCTTCAACGATATTTGCAAAGGCGTCCCTTAAAGAGAAGTCAAAGGTACCTGATCGATTCCGGGTTAAACCGACCCATTCATCCAGTTGATGCTGGCTTCCCACAAACTCCCCGACCGCAAAAAAATCAATCCGGTTGCCCATAGCATTATACAGAATATCTTCAACTACATGCGCAGGAAAATGTTTTACGGCATCGAAGCGAAATCCATCCGCACCTGTCTGCTTTTTAAACCACACGAACCATTCCCTGGCACTGTCCCTCATGTATTTCCCGCTTCCCCCGCCACCATGTTCAGGATCCAGGTAACAAATATCCGGACCAAAGAGCTGCTCACACCAGTCGCCGGTTGTACACCAATGGTCAGGATTTGGATGAAAATTCCAATGATCCTTTGCCCAGCGACCGTTCTGCAACCCAGAAAATCCAGCGTAACGAAATTTTTTGGCCTTATCACCCGGGGCATTTGAATCTTCCTCCCCTCCAATGACATGATTGAGGACAATGTCAGGGTAGACCTCAAGACCATTGGCATGCGCCACCGCAATCAATCGCAGAAAACTATCTTTATCTCCGAATCGGGTGGCAACCGTACCCTTCTGATCCTTATCCCCCAGGTCATAATGATCAAAAAGATCGTATCCCATACCATTTATACCACTATTTCCTTTACAGGGTGGAGGGGTCCAGATGCCATCAAACCCCATATCACGCAAGCGCGGGATAAGTTTGGCCAAATAGGTGTACCAGTCCCGGGGATAATTTTCATTCCAGCAATCCCAGAAGAATCCTTGAAGAACCACCTTACCATTCCATAGATTACTCCATACCATCCTGGACGTAAAAAAACTGAGGCTGACACAGATGAGAAGAGAGCCAAAGATCGTTTTTTTCATAATGCTTGATAATCTTAGATAATCCATGTCTTTCTCCTTTACTTTTAGAATGCTCATTACTTGCATAAAAATTCCCTCACGCCGAAATTCGCTGCCAATGACTCCTGATTCGTTTTCGGTACTGAGTATTCATTCTTGTTTCGGTAAGAGGATCCACCGAAACATCCAACATTATCAAGTAATTCAGAGGATTATTCATCTGATAATGATTGATTTCCCCCCCAGGGTGATATATTTGATGCATTTTTGTGAATCATTGTGGCTCGTGAAGTTTACTCTAATATTCAATCGTGTTCCTGCTCGTATTTTACTTCCCGATCTATCCTTACCAGCACATCAAAATCCCCATGATCGTTATTACAGAACCATCGATCGGCTGAAGTGTCCCACTCTTTGCACTATTGATAATCCAGATTATAAGCACACCTACTGCCCATAGCAGAAACGCTAACCGGGTAGATGAAAAACCACCATTCTCTTCCTGCAAAAATTCTTCAATCTTCATTCTTCCCCCTCCTTATCTTTATAAAACTCACGACTGCCTTCGGCCAGATACAACCTGTTTTGTGCACGCCTGCTCAAAAGGCGTTTATTTTACAAGAACTTACATTATCAAACATCATCCCTGATCCCTTATAGCATAGTCCAGCAAATCCTCTACAGCCAGACCGATATCTCCATTCGTATGCTTATTTGCATACTCTTCGATGATTTTAAACTCTTTTTTTCTAAGGTTGATACTCAACGTATGAGGCATAGCAACCATTACTTTTTCTGCAGATATTTTCTCGTATTTTTCATTATAATATTTTTTGAAGGAAGATTTGTCTTCAGGGTTCTCCAGGTAACTCATTACATCTCTGGCAGCCTCTATCCCACTGATATAAGCCCCGTGTACGGATAAGGGCTGGTATTGATTATTGTATGCCGGAGCGGTAGCTTCTCCCGCCCAGAAAACAGGGAGTGTTTCGAGTGGATTCTTCAAAGTTTCACGGGCATTTTTAATCTCCTCAATACTCATTCCTTCATTGTAACTAACATAGGAATTTCCACCCCTTGACCACTTATCTGCCCCCCAGTCCTTGCGGTGAACGTTTGGTTCATCATTACTTTTCCAAACCAGTTTTTTCTTCCAGTTCCACTTGCCTTTCATGTTGTATATTTCTTCTATTCGCTTGAATATATACTCAGCAGCCGTTTTGTTATCGTCGATGTTCTTTATAATTAAGTAATCAATGCCCATCATTAAGGCGGTAAGAACATAAGGGCCGTTTTCCAGATAAGGGAAGGACGTGAAGAATGTCCGCGGCTGAGGATTTTCTTTTTGTTTATGCCCGGTTGGATTGACTAAAAGTGCCATATGATTGTCATTTGTTATATGGTCATACCCCCACACACATTCCTTGAATTGTATGGTAAATTTGGCAATTGGCCCCGGTTTTATGATGCCAAAGACTTTCTTTTTTTCTTCGGGGAAGAACTGCCCAAAAATATGCGATCCTTTATGCAGGAGCATCCCAACAGAAAAGGTGCAAATCACAGCATCTGCGGTAAATTCCATCCCGTTTCTTGTTTTTACCTTGATCCCTTTTCCGAATTTTTCCACCATGGTAACTTCGTGTTCATAAAGAATCTTCCCTTTTTTTTTCCCAGATACTTCTCGTTTAAACTCTTTCAGTATAGTCTTCGGGAGTTGGTCGAAACCACATCTTTGTTTATCAGGACCGAGCATTTTGAATTCATAAAGCTCTTCACGGAGCTGATCGGATACTTTATCAAAGGTCAGTCCTGCAACGCTGATGTTGTCTTCAACAGATTTACAGTGAGGGTCACCCGTGTGATTCGGTGGACAAAGTTTGGCAGGCAAGCCGTCTAGTGCCAATATCCCTGGTGTATGGGATGAGATAGCATACAATGCCATATCATGCCCTTTTCCCTGATACTTTATCGACTCGACAAATTTTTTTGCCGATTGATCACCATTAGTGATGTCGAAATTTTTAATCTTTCCGAAGAGCCCAGAATTTTTAAGTCCCATTTTAAACAAATTCTGGTCATACGTATGTGCCCACGTAGCTGGTTGGGGTAAATTCCAATTTGGATCGGGATCTCCGGGAAAAGCGACCCGAACATGATTGAATTTGGAGTACTTTTCATAACCGAATTTCTGGCGTTCTATCTCTGCCCAGAACTCTTTATATGGATCTTCATCAACGTGGATGAAATGAGCCCCCTCTTCAATTGGGAATCCTTCTTTTACGGCACCTCCGTCATCGGTGAGCACAAAATCATTCCGGGAACTCATTCGCCCGCCAACACGATTTGCTGCCTCAAGTATTAAGATGCTCTTTCCGGCATTTTTCAGTTCTCTGGCGGCTGTAACACCGGCAATACCTGCTCCTAAGACAACACAATCAAAATGGTCTGGCATAAGCGATCTCCTTAAAAATGAGTATATGAAACAATGTTTCATCCCTCAAACACTAAATCTTCGGGTAATTTTGTCATTTTTACCCTATTTCCCTTAACTTCTACTATGTTATCGAAATGTGTAAAGTGTGTCTCTGAGATTACTACAACGCCCTCTGCTCTCCTTTCTAAGAATTCCTTAAAACCTTCGACAGGACCGCCAGCCTCTAAATATTCAGCAAGGCGACGAAATAGTTTTGGAAACAAAATATGCTGCTCTGAAATTGATTCCAACCCATCTATTTCAAACCCAGTATTGGTACGATCCTTAGCCCAGATTTCGATATTTGCCTGGCGTGCCTGTGTAACTGCTTGAGTCAATGCATAGCGGAGATCTGGGAATAATCCTTTATAGTACGTTGGATAGGCCAACCCTGCCTTAATCAATTGATAATTTAAGCTTTTACATATCCAATCTCTATCAAAGAAAACCTTAGAACCATCAGGCTCGGGTGGCGATCCTGAGAAAACAAAAGCTACAGGACGTCTATTCGGCTCCACATTCCGGCTGATGATATATCCATCGGTACCATCATTTGCCTCAGTTATTCTAGTCCGTAATACATCCCATTGAACACATGTGATGTTAAGCTGGTGCAACAAAAAATCTAAAGCCCTTGTAGCTAGTTCAAATGGTTGGTGTGTATTTCGATAGTGAGTTTCTAAAGTATCAATTGCTTCAAGGCGCAACTGCGCGTGCTGCTGTGCATTCAGATTAACAGGTGGACCAAATAATTTAGCCCAATTTACCTTGTTATCGGCCTTGAATCGAATAGAATCTCCATCTGGAGAGTAACCTAAAACGTGGAAAGTGCCTTTAATTACATAGAATGGCATAAATTGAATTTCCTTTCATGGTGAATGGATAGGTAATGCTAACTTCTTTTCGTTGCGTGATTATAAACAAGATATCTTCTGTCATAATCGTATCTGTTTTTTTGCAAAAATTTAAACTTTTTCCAAGCCTTGAGGGCATCTGCTAAGCCGAATCCCGTTGCACCGTCAGCCCCTTGATCTGCTATTAAGGGGGATGTTCCAATTTCCCATTTACCTGTAGTCTTTATAGTTTGAAAAAAGGTTGCCAATCGAAGTCATTTCTACTTTTTTATCATCAAAACATCCTCAGTACATGAAATAATATTTATTGTATACGACGCATTTTCTTTATCTTCAAAATAGATATTTATTTTATCTTTTCCTTCTGCTTTCCAATACCCGGAAATCTTAGCTGGGAGATCTGTCGGGCCTATACCATATTGAACAAATTCTCCATTTTCTTTTATCTCAAATCCAAATCTGCCTCTGGCCCTGGGAAAATTATAATTGCCTGGTCTGAAAACCTTTGCCTCTTTTGTATCTTCTTCGTAAGAATGTATCCAATGCCCGAAAATTTCCTTAGGAAGATCGTTATTACTTCCCATAGTTTGGACATTAAAGAATAGCAATGAAAAAAAGAGTAATGATTTTGTAATTTTCATAGTTCGATTCATTCCTTATAAAGGGGCATGCAGAGGGTTGTCTTCCGCATGCCCCGCCCAAAAATTATTATGCAACTATTTTGTTTCTATGGATTTTTTACGTATTTTTCTTATACCATACAAGATTAGGATGCACGCCATGGCTGTTATCGATCCCTGGCCACAATTACCACCACTTGGCGGACACTTTAATCCGTCTCAACTCATGATGGCCGATCTCGGTCCGGTTATTGCAGCATCCATCCGTGCAGATTGCCCGTTAGTGAACATAACCATGCAAGCGTCATCCGTATAATCCATATAGTCCATGAATATGTCCCCATTCGGGTCATTGTTACAGCTGACATTCGGAAAGGTGGGGCAACCATAATTCATGCACTCCTGGTTAGGGGTGTCATCAACAAGATCGGAACCACCGCATTGGTCTCCACCAGGACAATCATCACCCCAGATGTGGCGCAAGTTTAGCCAGTGTCCAATTTCATGGGTAGCCGTCCTCCCCTTGTCAAAGGGCGGAGCTGCCGTTCCGGTATCACCAAATGCAGTATAGGTAATTACTACCCCGTCCGTATCAGCCGGGCCTCCGGGGAATTGAGCATATCCCAGGAGACCATTTGCCAGGTTACATACCCATATGTTTAAGTATTTGTCTCTTGGCCAGGCATCACTTCCGCCGCTGCTGGAAAATTTCACCGTATCGTCAGAACCAAATCCCGTTGCAGTTGTTGATTTTCTTATAATACCGTTTGTAGAGCCACCGCCGGGGGACCTGCAAGCAAGGGCGAATTCTATCCGCGTATCCGCTATCAGGGATTGAAATACTGACGGAACCGAGGACACATCAGCATTTAACTTTCTGTAATCTTCGTTGAGGATACGGATTTGACTCTTAATTTGCTCATCCGAAAAACCTCCTTTCAAGAGGTAGAAGTCATCAATTCCGGAAAGACAGGTAAATCCCCATCTTCAAGTTTTTAACGACGACATCCGTTTGCCTTGCTTTTTTTATCGTTAACCTATCTCATGGAATTCCTTGACGTTATTATCTTCATTACATTCTGAAAGCTCGTTTTTATAATCTGCTTTTACCTCCAGATCGGCATCGGGATTATAAACCCAGTATGGCAAAAAGAAGGTAACCGTTGCGGTATCTCCTGGTCCAAGCGCCGGAGTAGGAGCATCGGCAGTAGTAATTGGTTCCCACGCCGAGCTTGTATCGGTTAACCGGGCTACAGTAGATCCGGCAGGGGCATCACCAATATTCTTAATGGTGGCGCGGATTACTGAACGTTTATTTTGGGCGTCCCACTCCGGCCTTTCGATCTTCTCGACGATCAGATCAGGGCAGCCTTTCGTTCCAAGACACCGTGGTAAAATGTGTTCAACGTCGAGCGTTTCAACCTGCTCATTCTTACCACCTGCAGTATATACTGCAATTACTTCCAGTTCAACCTCACTCTCGATGACTACAAATCCCTTGATAAAATCTGCATTCGTACGGGTGTGCTCAAAGATATCCCTGTTATCGATTTCAAATGCCTGATAGGGGCCGAGTTTGGCCTTAAATAAATCAGAAACGGGACCCGGCTTCTCACCCGGCAAGGCAATAGAAAACCTTTTCTTCAGGATGATATTTTTGTCTGTGGGGTTACCAACATTAATGGCAGTCCAATATGACCCGGGAGCCACAACCTTACCATCGGACTTTCCGCAGATGAATTTTATTTCGTACTGGAACTTTGCCTTCACATCATCCGGACAGATTAATCCGTCTGAGCTTTGAATGGCCAATCTTGGCCCTGCCAAAGCAGCATCCATTCTTGCTGATTGCCCATTCGTGAACATCACCATACATGCGTCATCCGTATAATCCATATAGTTCATGAACAGATCCCCATTCGGGCCATTACTGCAGCTTACGTGCGGAAAAGACGGACAACCGTAATTGGAACACTCCTGATTTGGCGTGTCACCAACAGAATCAGAACCACCGCACTGGTCACTTCCAGGACAGTCATCACCCCAGATGTGAAACAGGTTTAACCAGTGTCCGACTTCATGGGTTGTTGTCCTTCCCTTATTAAACGGAGGAGCCGCCGTTCCGATATCGCCAAATGCCGTATAGGTGATAACCACCCCATCCGTGTCTGCAGGACCTCCGGGAAATTGAGCATAGCCAAGGAGACCTCCCCCCAGGTTACATACCCATATGTTTAAATACTTATCCCTTGGCCAGGCATCCCTTCCCCCCTTTGCCGTAAATTTAACAGCATCATCATAGGTAAATGACGCTGTATCTGTTTTTGTTCTTGTAATACCAGAGGTAAGTTTGCCCTCAGGATCTTTACAAGCAAGGGCAAATTCAATTTTTGCATCTGTTACCAAAGTTTGAAATACCGATGGTACTGTGGATACATCACCATTTAACTTTCTATAATCTTCATTGAGAATACGGATTTGACTCTTGATTTGGTCATCTGAGATATTCTGCTCAGGAGTATTATATACCACATGAACAACTACGGGGATCTTCACTATTTCTGTTCGCAATACCTCCCTGAGTAAGTAACTTCTTGTAAGATTCTCAATTGCTAGCCTGCTGTCTCTGTAAGCTGGAACAGTTTTCAGGAGTCTTTCATGAACCTCCATGGTTCCACAGATCCTTTTCTTTTCCTGTGCGTAAATTCCAGGGGAATACACGAAAAGCGGTATTACAAAAAGAGAAAAAAATGCCATGACTAGAATAAGAGCAGACCTTTTCATGTGAAAAATCCTCCTTCAGAAAAAATATCGTTACAAAAATTTTTTTCAGTTTTAAGAAAAGACTTTTGTTTTGAGTGAGTAAATTGTGAAAAAAACTTACTCAATTTGAACTTTAATTGTATATGCGCCCACACCGGTCGATGAATAATGCCTGATTTCTACAAAATAGTTACCGGGTGTGAGAGTTTTACTGATCCGTGAATTTAAATTGTTTCCTCCAATATCATCATTTTCTGCAATCAGGGTTGTTCTGTTGTCAGGGCCGAATAGAGACATACGGGTATCTGTTTTTCCTCCTGTCTCTATCGTGTATTGCCCATTGGTAACTACCGTAAACCCGAAGACATCTTTTTCACCTGGACTATCAATGGAAGCATTTGTGGGAGGGGGAGGAGCTATAATTACCTCAAGCTTTGTAATAACCTCTTCAACGTTCGGATCGCCAATTCCAACGGCAGCCCAGGCATTCTGAACTGTAATGTATTTTTGTGTATCTCCCGGAAAAATAACCGCCACTGCATCTAAAGTAGCCTCTCGCGCATCTATAAAGTCAGAATTTGAAGTCAACCAGTTAATTTGTGCTTCATAAAAAATTCTACCCATATTGAAAAGTCCCATACCTTGAACTGTAATCCCATGATGTGTTCCTCCTTCGGACATAAGGTAAGCAGCTTTGTTTGGTATACCGCTATTGAAATGCACACACCCATTGTGCCTGTCGTTTGAATCATAACATCTTTTATCCAAATTACTTCCATTAGAATCAGGCACAACAAAATCATCCATATGATCAGGTTGATTACCACGTGGAGGATTATCCATATACCGAAGGGCATCTCCGGGAGTGCCAGGAGTAAAAATGTCTTCGCCAAGCATCCAGTCTGACGGATCAATCAAAACCCCAAAAATATCTGAGAGAGATTCATTTAATGCCCCTGATTGATTTTCATATATAAGCCCTGCTTCACTTCCTGTAACTGCGTGCGTTAACTCATGAGCCACCACATCCAAAGCTTGGGATAATGGAGAAAAAACGGTTCCATCACCATCTCCATAAACCATTTGTTGTTCAAAAGGACTCCAGTATGCATTATTAAACTTCTCTTTATGATGCACTGTTGATCTAAGGGTTGCGCCTGAGTTATCATAGCTATCACGACCATGATTATTATGGTAATAGTTGTAAACGGTACCGGCATTATCGTGGGCTGCATCAAGTGCTGCATCCCCCATAGAAACTTCTCCTTCCGATCGCTTTAAAGTTCCCGGAAGAATTGCTCCGTTCTTACCATCGTACGTTTTACGACTTAATACGAACTGGAGATCATTATAGAAATGAATGACATCACCCGTGTGGGCATCCACATAGTAGACAAATTCCCCGAGAGGATCCTCAGATTTCAGGCGCGCCTTCCATGCCAAATGTGTTTTATCTTCATAATTGTATACAATTAATTCAGCTTTCAGTTCCTGCGCAGGTTCCATTCGTAGGTTTAAATCCCGTTTGGCCGCATTAAATATAGCAGTAATAGCATCAGAACGCTGGATCGCAGGCGAAGCGTTTAAATCAATATTGGGTAAATAATGCCCATTCACAACCTGAACTTCTTTGTTATTGTTGATATGAACTACGATTTGTTTTCCCTCAACAGGAAGCGACTTATAAATCTGTTGAAGCTTCACATGTTCCCAGCCGCGCTCGTCTTTATTCACATCACGAATGGTAAGTTCTTGTTCTATATCAGTCATATGGAAAAGAGTCTTGTTTGTTTTGAAGAAGCGGATTGCGATCTCTTTAGCATCAGCATCAATCTTTTCACTCAATTTACCAGCTACTCGAACCGGAACACCTGTTTTATTATCCCATCGAATTTTAATCGTTGGATCAAGCTGCTTTAATTGATTGATCACGGCTTGTTGCCGGTCTGTTTGGGCATATAAATGAGGAACAGATGTATCGGCCCAGAGGCACAAGACAAAAAATATTGCAATTACAATTGCCATCGAAGTAAAATTTTTCATACATGGTCCTCCTTGCAAAATACTCAAAATATTTTGAACATCACATAAAGCAAAAAAGCCTTGCTGCAAAGATATTTGTTAAAACATCTTCGGCAGTAAGGCTGTCTCATAGGCGGTTCAAACTGTTTAAACCGCTTAAAACGGCTAGCAAGACCCTTTACTTTGCGTCCCCAGATGACTCTGGGGTTGCCTTTATCGATATGTTTTAAAAACTACGTTGTTAGACCACTCGACTATTGAAAAAATGGCTTTTTCTGAAATATATTTTTGTTCATTTCAGTAAATCCCGGTAAAGGCAGAGTTTTATCTGTCATTCCGATAGGAATGCCCTGCACGTTAAGACACTTTGCTTCCACCCAGGGTGACAGGGAAGGGTGTTATGTAATCTGCTGAATGTATGTACAATTTAGGCGCAAATTCGATTCCATAGCAGGTAGGGAAAAGTTTATCTCCTCAATTTGCCAATAAACTAGGGGTTCTCGTCTCTATGGGGTTCTTCATCCATCCACTGCCAAATGAAAAGTGTAACAGGAAAATGTTACACTTTTTCAGATAACAAAGAGGTAACTGGATGCATAAATAAAACTGAAAAACCGGGAGGTCTCATAAAATCAATGGATTAGCTATTACGGCAGGGAGTTCGCGAGAAGCGCTATATTGTTACACTTTTTGCAACATCTCTGTAACATCAATCTATGAAATGTTACATCTTCCTGATTTCCCATGACATAAGCCTCTCTCTACCAACATTCGAATTTTTGTAATTCTGCATTCCCGGACTACCTGTTAAGATGGGCGACACTTTAGTCCTTCCTGCCGGTATTTCTCTCCTTAGGATTTATCTTTCTGGTATCCCTGATTCATGCACCTTGTCTTCCTGTCATTCCGTCTCCAACCACCCGTTGCTCCCTATCATCGCTTTATCACGCTACCCCTCAGCTTGATAGGCTTCCTCTTTGATAGGTCTAGAGGTCTGGGCTTCGCCTTTCCCTAGCAGGCTCGCCGTTACAACAGACCGAATCGAGTTCGTTAACCTACGGACTAGCTCTTCACCGCCCGTTGCTCCCCACCACACCTCACGGTGTCGCAGTTACGGTCGGTTACAGGGCAAAAAGCGTTTTCCCTGAAAGGGACTTTCACCCTTCCGGCATTGTGCACTTTCGGGCGCGCTAGTGGCAATTCATGAATTGCCACTACAGGCAGTATTAACAAGGGGATTTTTGCACAGACTCTAAAGGGTTGCCCTGCAAAGAAAATCCTGACTGCAAGATAATCCGTGAGATTTATATTATCAAGTTATGAGTAGGGTGGATTAAGGCGTTGGTTTTTACGCCAAATCCACCACTACTATTTCCGAAAAGGTTAATTCGCTATCACTTAATCCACCCTACCACTACCTGCTTAAATAAAATGAAAATTCCTATACAACCAAGGTATGGTCGCATGGATTATCCAGGTTAACCAAACACCTTACACTTGAGGAGCGCGAGCCAACCCGGCACCAATGTCAAAAGGATCTAATCCACTTAGGCCATCGGTAATTGCTGTGCCGATCAGCCGGGAGGTCAGGTGCAAAGAGGTAAGCACTCCAGTTTTCTTAATCTTCTCCGCCCATAGTGCAGCCACACCGGCAACATGGGGAGTAGCCATACTGGTTCCGCTCTTCGAACTTAACCCACCTCCAAGCTTAGCAGAAAGAACTCCAACACCCGGGGCAGAGACATTGGCGCCGGTATTCGAGAATGCCGCAACTGTGAAGCCATTGTCTCCCTGGCCAAGGGCAGCGACTGAGATGATGCCCTCGGCTACAGCAGGCGGACTGACCGCAATCTCGAAGTCTGGATTTTCATCCCTTCGACTCTCATTGCCTGCGGCTGCGATGATGATAGTCGCCTGTAAAAAAGCCCCCTGGGCTCGTATAAGCGAAGCGAGTCGTTCGAACAATTGCACGTTTTCCCTGTAGCCCTCCAGTGCTCGGGAGGTTGCCAATTCAGAGGGAAAACCTTGTGTTTCCTTTAACCACTCAACATAGCCCGGAAAGTCCATACCCAGGGACATGGAAATCACATTGGCGCCATTCTCTACGGCCCATTGGATAGCGCTGACGATCTGTTCACTCGATCCACCTTCTGCACCAAGCACCTTACCAATCAGTGCCTTCTTCACCCCCGGTGCAACCCCTATCCGTACGTCATCGACTGTTCTGCCAAAAATGGTGCCGGCACAATGCGTACCATGCCCATGCTGATCACCGTTGCCTTCGGCTGTAAAGTCCTTCTGAACGATGTTCACGCCTGAAAATGCCGGATGTGAACCATCGATTCCCGTATCAAGCACAGCAACTACGACCCCATCGCCGGTAAAAGGCGATGTATCCGCCCCTACGGCTTGTATACCCCAGGCAATTTCACCGGCGGCAGGCCTTGTGGTGGCTTGATCCTCAAAGGGGGTGATTAGCTTCATCGGGAATGAGGGAGCAACAGCGAGGACATCGGCATTGCGAGTTAATGCTAAGATTTTGCCTCGGTCAATCTCCTCGACCTCGACGGACAATCCTGCGGGGATTGATTCGACTCCCCGTGGTTGCGAGAATGGTCCAAGGAATACGTCACGAGTAGCTTCACGAGTGGTCCGTAAGACAATGTGTTTCTCTTTCATAATATTTCTCCTTTCCTTATCTAAAGTGTTTGAAATTTTTCACAACATCGTATTAGACCAAAACTTTAATAAAAGACTTTTGTTTTGAAAAAATTGCGATAAAAACTGACATTAAATTTAGAGACATTTTGTTCTAGGAATTAAGGTCCAGCTTGAACTTTAATTGTATATGCGCCCACACCGGTCGATGAATAATGCCTGATTTCTACAAAATAGTTACCGGGTGTGAGAGTTTTACTGATCCGTGAATTTAAATTGTTTCCTCCAATATGATCATTTCTGCAATCAGGGCTGTTCTGTTATCAGGGCCGAACAGAGACATACGGGTATCTGTTTTTCCTCCTGTCTCTATCGTGTATTGCCCATTGGTAACTACCGTAAACCTGAAGACATCTTTTTCGCCGTTATCTCATAGCGAATAGACCTTGTATGTTCACCGTACGTATCGATTTCGACTCCTACATGTACCTGCACAGAAGCACCTTCGTCGCATAATTCCTGAATATCTTCAAGTCCTGCATTACTAAGATTATTATCTCCTGCAATATAAGCTAAAAAAGCCCAACGTTTTTCCGGGGCACACTTGCCAACCATACTTTGACCTCCTCTTATAATCATCCTTAAATACTCGATCTTTACAAAAGTTGGAGGAATATCATATCCCTCCAACTTCTTGGGCAATATTTAAGTAACAATGCCGTCTACCGCCTCGGATATTTCCATAACTTGCTCAAAACCTACTGTTTTTACATTAGCCAGCTTATTCTGGAAGTCCCGAATAACACTAATTGAAAAATTTTTCCATTGGCTTTCGTTGAGAAGATAGATATCGCCTCTATAATGCAGATGGGCTATCTTGATTCCTCCAGGCCATTGCCAGGAGCGTAAACGGGCCTTTTCTTGTTCTCCTGACACAATATCTCGTGGAGTAAAAGGATTTTCTGCCATGAGTGACTCGATGGGCACAGGTTTGAGTTTATATTCCTCTATAGTTTTTCCTATCAGATCAATGTTTTTAAGCCAAAGAGGTGCCGGTATCCCATATATCCATCGCCTTACCAGGAAAGGATTTATTCCATCCATTGTTTTACCCTCCATAAAGTATATCGCTTACTGAATACAGAAAGAGAAATTATAAATTATGTAATGCCTTTTGACTCTTATTTGCTTATAGATAAACAGATATTGCACTTCCCAATCGTTGGGGGAGGGCGGCCCTTTTTCATACTGTTTCCATCTACCAGAAAATGATTCATTCCATTTAGGGAATTCATCGTTATAAACCCTTTCAGGTGTTTGATGCTTTTTACAGAAGCGTGATGTAAATTCTCATTCTATTCTCCAATCATACAGTTTGCAGTATGTACTTCTATTAGATTGTTAAAAAAGACTGATCCAAGTTTTTCCTCAAGGGTTCGGAAGGTATTAAATGCAGTAATAATCGCAGTTCTTTCTGAAGCGCATAAGAACGGACTTACCCGGTTATAATACCCGGATGAAAAATAATTTGAGCAGCCGCACCAATTCATGCAGTAATCCTTCAGACTACACGATATGCATTCGGTGTTAATTTCTTTGTCAGGGTCTGTTTTGCAAAACATTCGCTCTCTGTTTAACCCATCAGTGATATTGCCAATACAGTGTCCATTTCCCGTGTCTGCGCCGATAAGTCTCTCGCAGGGATAAATATTTCCAGAAGGTGTGAAGGCAAACTCTCCGGTTCCCATTCTGCAGCGTTCAAGCGGTTTGTATCCTTCGCGCAAAATAGCGGCTATCTTGCTGTCAATTAAGCTGATAAAATGGGGATTTTGCTGAAGATAATAATCAATATACTGTCTTGAAATCTGACCATAAATTTCAGGAAGTAATTCAGCTTCTTTTTTCGACCAAGGCGCTGAAAAATCAGGGTTTAAATAGATCCGCTTTAGTCCAAGGGAAGCAAGATATTCCACAACTTGAGGTAAATATTGAAAAGTCTCAGGATGATAAACCGCATTAACAAGAACGGAGGAGAGAACCTCTTTTGCGCGTCTTATCGTGTTCGTGACAACAGTTGAACTTCCCTTACCATTTGGGAAGTACCTAAACGTATCCTGTATAAATGGAGGACCATCGCAACTTAAGCAGAATCCTATATTGTGTTCATTCAAAAAATCAGCTATTTCATCAGAAAAAATTGTCCCATTCGTTACAACGGTAAGCTCTACCAATGTATTATTAAACGATGGATGATTTTCTATCAATTCAGTTATTTTTTTCATGAGTTCAAATTCAAGAAGCGGTTCGCCACCGAAGAAACCGATATCAATCTTTTCTTCAGAAGGGGTATTTTTAAAAACAAAATCAATAATCTTTTTTGCGATGGATAGAGACAGCGTCGTTTCCTTTTTGTCGATGTAACAATAATCGCATCGCATATTACATCGTTGCGTAATGCATAGTGTATATTTCATTGTAAATTCCCTTCCCTGTTGCCAGGTAATTACACGTTATTCAAATGAAAATAAAAAAGCTTTCCTGCAAAGATATTCATTAAAACATCTTCGGCAGTAAGGCTATCTTTTTACCGTGTGCGGTAAGGCCGTCTTTTGTAGCTACGTCCCTGTATATTCAAAAAGACCCTAAGACACTTCGCTGCCGCCCAGAGTGATAGGGAAGGGTGTTATTGTATCTACTGAATGTGTGTACAATATAAAGCGCAAATTCGATTCCATAGCAGGTTGAGAAAAGTTTACCTCCTCAATTTGCCAATAAATAAAGGGTTCTCGTCTCCATAGGGATACTTCCGTCCATCCGCTGCCAGATGGAAGGTGTAACAGGAAATGTTACACTTTTTCAGATAAAAAAGAGGTAACCGGATGAATAAATAAAACTGAAATGCCGGGAGGACTTATAAAATCAATGGATTAGCCATTACGGGAAGGGGTTCGCAAGACGCACTATATTGTTACACTTTTTGCAACATCTCTGTAACATCAATCTGTAAAATGTTATATCTTCCTGATTTTTCAAATACGTATAAATAGAAATATTTTTGAAACTTAACCGATAGCTCGATGGCCGTACCAAGCTCTGCACCTCTTATATTACTTATCTCACCAAATACAACCCTCTCTTCCTCACTCCTTGCAGCAACTATCGCCTCCTCGTAATCTAGTCCATCAGGAAGGAATATAAGCCTTTTGTTATCCCTCTTTTCATCTCTGCCCGCCTGGATGTGCCTTGCTCGCACCTCCCACCACATCTTAAGCAGGTGATAGGGTCGCGTGGCATCCCCCGCATGGGTTGCATCGTCCCAAATCCCCCTCCCTTCGTGCATGGCCGCTCTTTCGGCCTCCAGAAAAGCGTCATGGTAACCACGTGCATAGCCATACTTTTGAAAGTAAGGGCTGTATCCCCATCGAACCGCCTCTAAGTTATAGTTTTCATTTTCCGTAATCACATAAGTCAAAGGACGATTAAAGAAATCGATGATTTTATAATCAGCCTCATATTCAAGCTTTGCTCTATTCCCTCTATCCTGAAACCATTTTCTTGTCCATTCAACTGTTTTGGCACCAAAACGGGTTACAGGCTTTAAGGGTTTACTGTTTTTGGTCTCTTCAGTATCAGTACAGGGAGTTCTCAGGCTGGTAAGACTTCTATCAAGTTTTACCTTCACTGTATCTCCGTCTATTACCTCAATGACTTCATAATTGCCACTCAGTTTTAATCCCATCGTAAAAAACCTCCTTCTATTCAAAATGACAACAAAGTCTTTCCAAAAACGCACGGTGTATGCGTTCGCATATATATTGAACTGCTTGCATATTGTTCAAGGTTCTACTTTCCCGCCTTATCCATCAACCAACACATTAAGCTCCATTGAAAGGCACTCAGCCAAGCAATTATTATTGCAGTGAAAAAGTAATCCATCAGCCACCATGACTCAAAGAGTCCAGGCCGATAGATTGCAACTAATGCAAATGCAACCCAGTGACCAAAGCAGTATCCACAGGATATCAACTCTCCGAAAAAGGCATTTCTCCTTTTTACCCATTCCCGCAACGGCAAAAAGAGCTTTGTCTCCGTTATCGTAAAAGAGATCGAGGCGGTAATAAATGATAAATAAATTACCTTTTCTATCATGGACTCTTGTTCTTCAATTCACAAGAAAACGAGAGGTTGAACAATTGCGAAGTTGTAAAAATAAAATTGTCAATTCTCCTCTTCTCAGTTTCTCATGCTCTGGGTTTTTCTCTGCGTGCGCTGCGCCTTTGCGGTGAACTATTATTTTGACAAGCACCCGCTTCTACAATGAACCACAGGTCTCAACATATACTTTTTCAACCAAATGTTGATTATCATAATTCTCCTCCATAATTACAATTTTTCTTTATACTCTGTGTGAACGATTATCTCTTATAAATATCTTACCAATAAACCACAAGCAACCAACTATTATCAAAGCTCCAAATATATAAGCGCCTATGAATATATTCCTCCTCATAACATCAACTTCGTTGCCGGTCAGTGGTTTAAATAAATCAGGTTCTTCGATAATGAGTAAAGAAGCACGTATGAAGATACCTATAATGATAACTACGCAGAATCCCAATACGAAGGGCTGAAAAATACTTGAATACGGAGGCAGATACCAGCAATCAGCATGTTGCCAAAAAACCCGATAATCAGCCTTGCTATTATTCTTTGTAAATTCCTCCCAGAGTGAGGTGTACAAACCATTGCTCTTTTGAAGAGCAGTCGTAACAGTCACCATCAAGCCTACCATAAGGATAGGAAATAACTTGATGAGATCTGGCAGATCAGCAGGAATCCGTCCAAACGGCGATTCAAGCGAACTAAGTCTGGAATCTAATTTATCTTTGCTAGCTTGCAATTTTGTCATATCATTATTCATCTTATCCAATTCTTCTTTTTGCACTCTTACGGCCTCTTTTAGCCTTTCAACAAGCATGTTAATCTTATTTTCCAGCAACCCAAATGACTTTTTTACTTCATTTTGAAGTTCTTGGGCTACATCTAACTTACCTCGTGGGCCTGAATAATTACGCCAAAAATTCGGGTTTTCTTTTTCAACTCTATCGATATACTTTTGAATATCCTCAATTCCTTGCTGGGTTATATTCTGCAAATCAATATCTCCAACCATGTCAGATGTTATTTTTGCTTGCTTGATTGGTTCCTCGATTTCTTCCCTAATGTTATTGAGCAAATTATTAAACCACATCTCAATATACCAGTGTACACCGTCATTAAATGTAGTAATATCAGATGGCAAGAAAAAATCCCCAATCTTTATAGATCCAGACTGCTGTACATTAGGTGGCATATTAGCAATAGGTTGCTGGATAATAAATGATTGTTGTACAGAGGCTGACTGCTGGATGTGTGTTGATCGATTAGATGTGTTAGAAGATGACTCAGAATGAAAGACATTCCAGAGATCTGACAATATTCCTCTCAGATGTTGAGGAAAATCCTTTATTTTATTTTCAATATGAGCATGATTTGTCTTGATATTTTGGCTCAGGTTTGTAATACGCTCAGACTGGCCTGATAATTGATCAAACTGTATTTTCTTATTGTCTAATGATTTTTTTAATCTGGGCTCTTGCTTTTTGTATTCAAAATAAGGTTCCACTACATAGAAATGGGCAATGAGGGCAAACAGGAGACCCGCACCAAGAAGGCGGTTTACCTTGTTCTTACTCGACCTCAAATCATCCAATAGTACATCATACAATTGTGGCATAGCTTATTCTCTTGATCGAGACACTTCACGAGTTCCATTTAATGGATTCACCTGCACTGAATCTGCCGTCCCAATTTCCCTTCTATAAAGAGAGGACTTCGTCGTGAGCGCTCTGTCGAACGATCAAGGGGTGTGTAACCTTTGTTTTCCCTCAAAATCCTCAATAAGTCGCGCAGCACGTGCTCACTATGGTATCCAACCACCACTCTAAAAGACTATCGTCCAACCCTGCCGCGCCACCTGTTCCCTGGTATAGGAAACGCCGTCGATCTTGAGTCCTTGATTATCGAGCAACGTAATAATACCGCCGGCATTCGACAATTGTGCGCCTTCGCCAGATAGCATGACAAGCGTAGTGGCGCCGGGATTAAGCTCCTGGGCGGCAAGAATAGTCTTACGCTTATTCTTGTCGGCAATTGACCAGTCCTTAAGGTCAATCGTATCTGGAGTTGTGTTCAACAGCGTCACCCGTTCGCGACCCACCTCATCTCCCTTGGGGTTAACCATCGCCGCCACAATACGAATGCGCCCGTCGGGTTCCTCTTCAATCGGCGGGACAGGCGTGAGCCGATGACCGGTAACATCGTCCGTATGCCATGCTTGCGACTGGAAGGCCAGGAATACCCCCACCCACTGCTCCGGGAACAACAATTCTCCGCCGCTCCCAATCATGGCAGGAAAATGCAAGAGTAACCCACCGTCCTGCCACACACCGTCCTGCTCAATGAAACTACCGACGTTACCCTGATTCATGTGAATATCATGTATGCCGTTTCCTGGCAAAAAACCGAAATACCGGTCGCGCTGGTTGTTTTCGGGTCCCCAACGTTCACCGAAGGCGTAGACGGTTGCGTCTTCATCGTCAATCGCACGCTGAATATAGGCATCGAGCTTTTCGTTGAGATCGTTGTCGGGGCCTGGCACGCTATACGGCAAAGGGCGCATCTGCGTGCGATGAAATAGGTTGCCGCGAATGAAATCCAGCGCAATTCCTCCTGGTCGGCGCGGAATTTCGGAAAATCCGTGACTCAGCTCCGATAAGCCAACCATGAGAGGATGTCGAAAATCTTCTACAATCAGGTACAGGAGCTCGGATGGCGCCAATTGCGACTTGACGTTTACGGCAACGCGATACTGTGTCGCTCCCGCCACAACGTTGATCTGATAGTGCGGACTCGGTCCGGTTCCGGGGCGACTGTCGATCACCCGCCCTTTCATTACACCGTAGTTCTTGAGTGGCATTTTTACGTCTCCTATTGGTTAATTTGGTGTTAAAACCAAGACTATAACAAAGAAAGTTCGCTGAATAAACACTCAAATCTTTTATTCATTTCATCCTCTTTGAATAGCTTTAATTTCATGATAGTTACCCTTCGGCTTATGGATGAATAACCGAGGCTAAACAAATCACCAATTTCTTTATTCGTATACCATCCGGTACTCCATAAAAGATAGATCAATAAGTCGCGATTAAACTTATTTGAATCACTTATCCTTGGTGATTGTAAAAAATCATTTACATCACATTTTAATACCTTTGCAGCTTTATTGAGAATGGTTTTGGGGTTCTTTCCCCTGAGAACTTGCCGCTTTTCCGCTCCTGGACCAAAATCCTCTTCCCTTGGACTCTGAAGAGAAGCCACAAAGGATATATAAATATCAGTTGCTCTTTGAAACAGTTTCTCAGCGAAGCGGCCGAACGATTAGGATAAGCCGCCTCCAAAAGTGTTGGCGCTTTTGGAGGTCAATCTTCACTAATTCTTTATAACTTTTCATTGTCTTTTTTTTGAACTCGCAACCCGCAACCCGTACCCCGCAACCCGCAACTATCTTTAATTTTAATATTTACACCCTCACAATCTGCGCCCATCTGTGAAAATCGGCGTCTAATTAATTACATTTTCCCAGTATAAGCCTTCTGATTACTCTGATTAATCTGCTCATTTAGATCGGGATTCAGGACTTTTCTATTATAATCCGCCCACACCTTCCATCTTTTATCGTCTTTACAATCAAACCCGCGACAGGGTACAGGACGATGTTCATGAACCGAACAATGGAAGGTCTCCTTATCTAAATGAACACAGTAGCCATCGGTATCATGGGCGATCAGATAGGGACGGCCGAATTCCCAACGGACAACCCTCTCCTCAACATCCTGCCTGGACAGGGCAAAGGGCAGTTTGCAGCAGTTCGCTTTACAGATGTCAAGCCTGCCCTGGCAATCGGCACGCGCCTCATGTTCAAAACTATATTTATCACATTCAGAGGCTTGATACATCAGGCCCATACCGCTTTCAGTAAACTTTCGTACGAGTCGTTCGGCTATCTGCTTTTTCCGTTCATCCAGTTCCTCAATTGAGAGCAACCCTTTTTCATTGAGGAGTTCAATCAGGGCGTAAAGGAAAGATGTGGATTCCAGGGTCTTCTTTGTATTATCGTTGATGCGGATATGGGTATACAGGAGGCCCGCTGAGAGTTCTTCGGTTATTTTTGATAGGAACTCCATTAATTTCCCATTTGATGATTCCATTTTTCAACTTTTATCCTTTCTTTTAGACAGGATTCGCAGGATTTCTACAGATCAATAATCTCTTCCAAAACACTTTAGCATACCGCAGAGACGCAAAGTTCGCAAAGATTCTTACTAAGAACAAAATACGATCTTTCTCTCTTTTCATTATTCTCTCTGCGTCCTTTGTGCCTTTGTGGTGGACTATTCTCTTAACAAACATCCGCTTCTGCAATGAGCCACCGGCCTTAACATATACTTCTTTCTCCAGATATTCATTACCATCATTTACCTCCTTATTTAGCACATTGTTTTTTGAGCAGTTTTGAAATGTAGCAAGACTTGTCCTCACACCGATCCATCTTTTAAACTTAAGATTTAATATACGGCCTCTTGGTCCTTCCTGATTTTAATCTCAGAAGTAACAAAAACTTTAATAATACAAAATTTGATGCAAATTCCGTGTTTATTTTTTTGTTTTGTCATTTTAAAAGATTTGACCCTCATCCCTTCGACCCTCATCCCTTCTATTCTTCCCTGCCACACCTCCATAGAAAGCTTTAAGACACAGCAGAGTCCCTTCGCTCCGGCAAGGTTGTGTTGTCCTTGCCATCTCCACTACTATACGGACTCATCCGTCACCCTCTTGTCTGTCTGCCCATTTCGCCGTGGGACTTATAGGGCTTACCTTCGTTCCTGATATTTCTATCAGGGACAAGGAGGGTTTCCCCAGTTGCTACTGCTCCTTTCTATCCGTGTCGCCGCTGATACCCCGCCATCGTTCTTTTCGCTATTAGCCAATGTTGGTAAGAGAATTCTGTCTTCACCTAATATTAACAGGCTCGACCAATGGAGTTACACTTTTCCGAGGCTACATCTACGTTCGCGTAAGTTACGACCCGGATATTCGCTCACCGGCCTTACGCCGACTTTGTCGATGGGCTTCAGAAGGCAATGTTTCCATCGCCCCCTGCCATCCAAGCTACATGGCTCTGGCTTTTACCATGACGGGTCTTTCACCCGTTAGAAAGCAGTACCCTTCCCTGGGCACGCTAATTTTTAAGATGCGACCCCTTTGCCATCCTTTGCAGCGGAGTCTCCGCAAGTACTAATACTTGATACGTTCTATCGAACCAAAGTACGGTCAGATGGATCCGCTGTCCAAAGGTCACTGAACAGGCCTTGTCTGCTTGAGGTAACTACCCGATTATTTACAAAGACGCGATCGCTTGGAAATCTGCTGTCCGACAGCCCAATAGTAACTCTGATACGTGGACCACTACAGTCTATAACGCCACCGATGGTATGCCAGATGAAAACTGAAGTGCGGGGAGCAACCAATTGAAACGCGGGTTCCGCTGCAGCATGAGGTCTTCCTTTTGCAAACCAGCCAAACGCAAAGGTGCTCGGCCCAACTCTTCTGGCAATTATGCTTGATGTTATCAGCGGTGGCGGCTGGAGAGGTCCTTCTTTACCAGCATCGGTGTCCAGTGCAGAGGATACCACGCGAACTAAACTGCCATCCTGACATGTCACCGTAAACGTGCGTTCGGAAAAAAGTCGATAACCCTTATCCTTCTTATCATTTCGTGGGTTCTCGCTAAATGCAGCGTCTGTGACTCTGGCTAGACCAGCTAGTCTAAGTTGACAAGCCAGAGCAGCCGAAGGCAAAAGTGTTAAACAAGGGGCAGGGATGCCAATGCGCGTCCCGATGGGTGCAATGAAGCTTTTGACAACAACCTTTATATCTTGAGTAACTGGTGTTGGTTTCGGCCTTACGGGGGGAGGAGCTTCCGCTACGCGGATATCGACGGCACGAAGCGTGGCATCACCCGGCGAACCTATGCCACCTGTGGCTCGCACTGATCGGATGTTACGCCCAAGACCTTTCTCCCGGAGGACTGACGCACCGGCAGAGGCGCGGAGACACGAAAGGGTCTCGTTGAATGCAGGATCGCCATCCGAGCTCGCTAGGCCAAGCACATCGATGGTAGCGTTAGACGGGATTTTTGTTGCAACCTCCTCCAATCTATCCTTCTCACCTAGTGCGAATTCATCACAATCAACGTTAAATAAGAACCGGGCACCCTTCGGTTCATCCGAGACAAGCGTGCAGGCCGCTGGCGGGGTCGTGCCGATCGCGGTCTTTCCGCAGGTACGTTGGAGGTGACCGTCGCGACGGGCTTGCCGCTGCTGAATGACATGAGTCAATTCGTGCGCAAGCAACCGTTGCCCCACGCTCGGCCCCGGTGCATACTGCCCCGCCCCAAACACGACGCTATTGCCCACCGTGAAGGCACGCGCATTCACGGCTTGCGCAACGCTTGCCGCTCGTGCACCGGTGTGAAGCATAACCTGGCTAAAGTCATAGCCGAAACGCGGCTCGAAGAAGGCGCGTACCGACTCTGGCAACGGCTGCCCGCTGCCCCTTAAGGCGTTAAGGTTCGTTTCAATATCAGGGGTAACTCCAGATGTGCTGTTGGAAGGCCTTTTAGTCTGAAGTAGTTCCCCCTTTTCCTCTACTTGACGTTGAATCAAAGGTGTTATCTTGAAAGGAAGAGGTTTTGCTTGAATAAGTTCTTCTTCCCTACACGAGGGACCCTGTGAGAAGGGTCAGCCAGGCTTTGTTTGGATGGATGTAGCGTATGGCATATGGCTTATAGCATATGGCTTATTGCCTATAGCCGAGCATGAATGACCATGAGCTGTAAAGCGAAGCGGGCTATATGCAATATGCTGTTTATCAGGCATCCTCATGACTTGCTCCGCCACGCGGTCAGCTTCCTGCTCGTAAATGTCGTTCGGCTGACCGATTTTGAGCTTTGCCTGAATAACGCCTGATTTGAATAATCTCTGTACCGCCTGATTGCCGATGATTCTTTGGAGAAATATAACTTGGTCAACGGGAGAATTCATAGACGGAGAAACATCGACTTTTCGCGCTTTGGAAACCGAATTTACATGCTTGCTTGCTTCGGGCTTTTTGGCCGCTGTCCGTATACTTTCACTCATTGTTATCTCCTCTCTGTTTCATTCCTTAACCAAATAATTCAAATTTCTGTTTATGATCTTCTTTGCATACAATAGATCAATGCTTCAGGGCATTTCGCACTTCCCTCTTCAACAAGATCACATTGTATAATGACAAACTCTCTCTTTTCCGTATTTATTTTTTTGTTTTGTCATTTTAAAAGAATTGACCCCATTCCCCACCCCTCTAATCAAGGTGTGACCTCAATTTCCCACCCCTGCCTTGCTGACCACTCCAAGGTTTCTTTTGCCAATTCTCACCACAATATTCAAGAAAGACTTTGTCTTCGTCTCATAGTTCACCAAAGTACAAAACGCCATAGACTTCTAAGTCTGCCCGCATCCGAGCCCGAAGCAGGGAGAGTTGACGAATTGAGAGATGGCCTCGTTTCTCGATACGGTTTTCATCAGAGAGCTTCTTCAATATCTCGTAGAGCTTTGAAGGTTTCAAGGCTTCATCTGGACAAATAAGATTGTCTTTCGCGGTCAGATATAATCTCCTGGTATTGTCACCAAGAACCATACCATTCCCATTTTCGTAGTACCATTTTGTGAGGGCCACATAGAGCTTCATCCGTTCATCTTGGGTAAGGGGTCCTTTTAGTTCCTCTGCATGCCATTCTTTAATTCTTGTAGACCGAGCCACTCCAGTTATTTCCCAAAGCTCGGCATATGACCTCATCCGACCATCTGCGGTTTTTTGTTTGACCTGACGCCGGAAGCTATGAGTAAGATAGAATCCCACAAGGCCCAGGAACACTGTGACAATAACATTCAGTAGTCCAACAAATTCTCCAACTGCCATCTTTTCCGCTCCTGGACCAAAATCCTCTTCCCTTGGACTCTGAAGAGAAGCCACAAAGGATATATAAATATCAGTTGCTCTTTGAAACAGTTTCTCAGGGAAGCGGCCGAACGATTAGGATAAGCCGCCTCCAAAAGCGTTGGCGCTTTTGGAGGTCGATCTTCACTAATTCTTTATAACTTTTCATTGTCGCTGTCGCTTTTTTTGAACTCGCAACCCGCAACCCGTACCCCGCAACCCGCAACTATCTTTAATTTTAATATTTACACCCTCACAATCTGCGCCCATCTGCGAAAATCTGCGGCTAATTAATTACATTTTCCCCGTATAAGCCTTCTCATTACTCTGGTTAATCTGCTCATTTAAATCGGGATTCAGGACTTTTCTATTATAATCCGCCCACACCTTCTATCTTTTATCGTCTCTACAATCAAACCCGCGACAGGGTACAGGACGACGTTCATGGACTGTACATTGAAAGGTCTTCTTATCTAAGTGAACACAGTAGCCATCGGTATCATGGGCGATCAGATAGGGCCTACCAAATTCCCAGCGTACGATCCGCTCCTCAACATCCTGCCTGGACAGGGCAAAGGGTAGTTGGCAGCAGGTCGCTTTGCAGACTTCCAATCGGCTCTGGCAATCGATACAGGCCTCGTGTTCAAAACTATATTTATCATACTCAGGGTCCTGATACATCAGGCCCATACCGCTTTCTGTAAACTTTCGTACGAGTCGTTCGGCTATCTGCTTTTTCCGTTCATCCAGTTCCTCGGTTGCGATCAGTCCCTTCTCACTGAGCAATTCGATCAGGGCATAGAGAAATGAACTCGACTCCAGGACCTTCTTCGTGTTGTCGTTAATGCGACAGTGGGTGTAAAGAAGACCAGATGAAAGGTCATCCTCTATTGAAGAGATTATTTGCCAGATATTGTCCACAGATTCCATATGACTCTCGATTCCTCTCAAATGTCGAATTTTGCTGCACAAACTTCTCAGTCGCCCGGATCCCTTGCAAATACCACCACACCGTTTGCCGGAAGGACAACGGTTGCGGATGCAGGCAGATTGTTTACGCCGGGACCGTCTGCAAAAACGCTTCCTCCGTTGCCCGCAACCCAGGGATTGACCCAATTCTCGTACACATCGCTGTTGAAGACTTCAAGCCATTGTCCGGCCTGCGGGAATCCCAGGTTATACGACCAGAAAGTCGACTCATTCAGGCTGCAAACTACAACAACATCGCGCCCCCGCCCTTCTATCCATCGGTGAAAGGCAATGACGCGATCGACCTCGTGGACATAGAACACATTGATCGCCTCGCTGCGGAGCGCCGGATGCTTTCGGCGGAGCCAGACAATCTCTTTCATGAACTGGAAGAAGTCCTTCATCGTCTTTTCGGTCTCGAGCCCCTTCCAGTAGATGAGAAGGCCGGGATGCGCCCCGTCATTGTCGGTCCAGAACTTGTCCTCCAGGAACTCCTGTCCCATGAAGAGCATGGGAATGCCGGGCGAGGTCATCAGTAGACCTGACGCTACCCGGGAGCGGCTTGTCGCAAACCATGAGCGAGCATTGGTTGCATCAGCGAGCGCCGGAATACGGGGCTTCCGGTCGTCATGCTCCACATCCACCGCGTCATGGCTCTCAAGGTACTCCACAACTTGCCAACGAAACGGAAAACCAGAGGGATGATTCCGAAGCGCCGCCGCCAGATCATTAAGCCGTACAGACGCATTTCGGCCCCCCGCAGCCTGGCTGATCATAGCGCGGATTACGTCCCTCAAGCTGTCGTGCCAGTTGGCGTCGAAGCCCAGTCCGGCGGGGGGAGCAAGCACGCTCTTGAAGCGATCCGTATGCCAGAACTCTGAGATATGTGGCCTCCTGGTGTCGACCTCCCGCGCCTTTTCAGCAAGCCTCTGCGCAAAGAACCAGCCTCCGTGCTCGTCAATCACCGTCACCTGATCGTAGCGCAGGCCGTCGACCTTATACTCCTGTAAGAAAAACCTAGCGTTATTGATCAGAAAGCCCTGCACATCCTCATTCCAGAAGGCAAAGACCGGGCCGCCGGCATGCTCTTTATCGATGAAATAGAGGCTGTTGTTGTCATTACCTCTGGGCGCTTCGTCAAAGAACCACAGCCCGCCCGTCTGGCCTTTCACCGCGCCGCCCGCATGATTGTAAACCACATCGAAGATGACCGCCAGACCGTAGAGATGGCAGACGTCGATCAGCGCCTTCAGCTGATCCACCTGTGTCCGTATTTCAGCGAGCGTCAGTTCCTGTGCGTTACGATCTCTCAGCAGCGTGTTGATCTTGTCCAGATAGTGCTGAAGCTCCTGTGGGCTGCTTTCCGCGTAATCCATCTCCGGCGAAAACAGATCGACACCGTCGTATCCCCTGCTTATAGGGCTCGCGAATTCATGGATCGGCAACAGCTCGACCGCGTTGACCCCCAGGTCTCTCAGGTGCGTCACACGGTCAACCACATCCAGGTACTGTCCCCCTCTCGTTCCTCGGCGGTCTCGACCTGCTTGATCCACGGCGAAAAAAGTACCAATATGCAGCTCGTAGATGATAAGGTCGTTGAATGCCGGAGGTCTGAAATCTCCTACACGCCAGTTATAGCTATCCGACCTTCGGATAATGCAGTTGCAGGCCGGATAGGCTAACGTGCCGGGATGTGTGTCGGGGGTGGTCAATTCACGTGCGTATGGGTCACGTTTGAAGTTCTCCCGTCCGGGGCCCCCCACCACATAAAAGAGGTATTGATCGCCCTCCTGCGCTCCTCTGAGAAATCCGGTCCAGTAGCCATTGCCGTCTTTCCGCAGGAGGAGATCCGCATCGGCCTTGTTCCACAGATCGGTAGCGCCAAATCGGCCATTCACATATACCGCCTGCGCCCGGGGCGCCCATACGCGAAATGAGACGCCGTCCGCGACGAGATTGGCGCCCATCATCGTCTCAAGTGAAATATGGTCCTGGGTAATTTTCATCATCATCATTACTCCTCCGTTTTTTGTGTATCTGCAGAAATTTCATTATGTTTAGAGGAATTATTTCTCTTAACCTCAGGCGTTTTTATTGTTAATGTTGATCGACATTTCATAAATAGTCCTGTCCCTATTTATTCGAATTCCAATTCCAGGGTCTTCTTTGTATTATCATTAATACGGGTATGGATATACAGGAGGCCCGAAGAGAGTTCATCGTTTATTTTTGACAGGAACTCCGTTAATTTGCCATTTGATGATTCCATTTTTCAGCTTTTATCCTTTCTTTTAGACAGGATTAACAGGATTTCTATGGATCAACAATTTCTTCGAAACAGTTTAGCTCACCACAGAGACGCAAAGTTCGCAAAGGTTTTTGCTAAGAACAGAACATGATCTTTCTCACTTTTCATTATTCTCTCTGCGTCCTTTGTGCCTTTGCGGTGGACTACTCTCTTAACAAACATCCGCTTCTGCAGTGCGCCACCGGCCGTAACATATACTTCTTTGTCCAGATATTCATTACCATCATTTACCTCCTCATTTCAATCTTTGTTTTTGAGCATTTTGAAATGTAGCAAGACTTACTCTCGACCGGACCCATTAAACTTATTATTTAAGATGCGACCATAAATCTTCTCAGGCGTTTTAGCCGTTATTCTAGCCCTTTCACTCATCTTTTATTTTTATACGTTCCCTATCCCACTTTGTAAAGGAATGAAGTACTATCCTCCCGATTTTTGTGAAAGGAGTTACCTTCGACGTCTAGCAAAATTCGCAATCTAAAGCGCACTCCCATCTGTCTTTCTCTTAGCTCTCCCTTGTTCATGCCTAGGGATTGGGCGGCTTGTAACCCTTAGGCAGATTCAAATTATCCGGTCGCGCACCTTATTTTGTTTCTATATTCGCAGCATCATCAAGAAGGCCTTTTCTCTCCGCAGCAGTAAGTCCCGGAAGGTTCGCGCCGGTTCTTGAGGCTACCGAACAGCTAAAACTCCCGGTTTGGGCATGGCCTAATTCATGGGCAATCACTTGTTTAAGATTAAGAGCGCTGCCCCATTTTCTGACGACCCCATTCTGCGTAACCACCGATTCATGAACCCATATTGTTTTTCTGGTAGGATCCGTCACAGCCCCTCCAACTAATCGGGTTTCCTTTCCCGGATAATACACGCCACCTGTGGGCGTTTCAATAACCGTCGCATCATCACAAAGCCGAATTTTGTATCCCGTTTTTTGACCGCCTAGTTCACCGAAAATGATTTCAATTTGTCGTTGTACCATGGCCTCCACGGCCGCTGCTCCACCTCCTCTAACAGGACCTTTAGGAGGGCCTTTTTTCAGCCACGAACGTATTCCAAAAAGCGCACCGATTATCGATAAAACCCCAAAGGTTCTTCTTTTCCAGCGGTCTTCTTCACTCAGGTTGAGGGGCTTACCTGTTATAAGGGAGCGGTCGGTAAAACTTTCAATGAATTCCCCAATGCTAAGAATATCGAGGATGGAAATGCCTAATTTCTTAAAGAAATCTCCTATACCCGATAATTTTGATTCACCAAACCGGTTAATTAAAGACCTGACAAAACCGGCCACTAATATTGCGGTGCCGATAATTTTAAAAGCAGCCCAGAAGACAGTAGCAAATGCGGCTCCAACTGCAAGCTCGGCCGCACCCGCAATAATTGCACAGACAGCCGCTACGGCTGCAACGGCAGCTAGAGCAATACCTAAAGCTATTAGAATCCCCTTAAGCCATCCCGGCAGTGTGATGGTCTTTAAATCCTCAGGGGCCGATTCCGCTTCCTTTTCGATTGCTGTGGTTAATTGGGGAGTTGGAATGTCTTCCTCCTTTTCCCCTCTACGTTTCTTTTCCTCTTCAAGCTTTTTCCTTATATCAACTTCGCTTCTCAACCGTTCATCCAGTAGTCCGGCCAGATAGCCAACAATATGTTCATATTGCTCCTGGTCGGAAAGGTTAAAACGCAGAAATGCCGGTCCGGTTTTTTCGGTTATCACCTTCAATGAGCAGGGATCCCTCGGATTTTTTGGCTTAAGGATTTCCTTCTCATAGAAATCGGCCGCAAAAAATATTTCAAGTGTTTTTCCACCTACCACCGTCTGGCTCCCGATAATACCGTGTCTCCTGAATAATTCTTCTTTGAACTTTTCGGTTCCGTATTTCCCATCCAACGACCATCGGACGTTACAAAAATCACCGGATAAAGAAATCGCCTTTTTCGGTGAAATGTCCGGGTTTGCACTCAGTTTATCGAAAGGCAAGTATTTGTTGGCCTTAATAATCAGCACAGCTCTGTCGCCAGACACGGTTTGTATCTCAACGCGCCGTTCGTGTTCCAGGATAAATTCATAAGGCAATTTCTCTCTGCCCTTTGGGGTTTGCCTATCATGCACAACTTCGGAAGTCTTAATTATATTTGTTCTCGATTCGATCGAAATTTCCCCTTTGTCCTTAAAGGTGGCTGAATTTTGATATTCGTGAGTAGATATAACTCCAAATTCACCCTTACCGGCCGGTACATTTTTACGGCGGATAATAGGGTGTGAATGATTGTCTTTCTGCTGTACTACATGTGTAAGTTCATGGGCAATCAGCTTTTTCCCGGATTCAGTCTCCGGTGAATACTGCCCCCCACTAAACACCACATCCCGTCCTACCGTATAAACCAATGCATTGACCGCTTTGGCAGATTCTCCGGCATTGGAATCAGTGTGGATTCGTACTTGACTGAAATCCTGTCCAAATCTCGGCTCAAAGAAAGCTCTAACGGACTCAGGTAAAGAGTGACCGCCGCTCCTTATGCTGTTGATTTGGGATTCAGCAGAGGGAGTAACTTCTGGAGTATTGCCAGAAACTCCTTTGGTCTGGAGTAATGTTTCTTCTTCCCCGCACGCGGGGCCTTTGGAAAACGGCCAGCCGGGCTTTGTTTGGATGGATGTAGCGTATGGCGTATAGCTTATAGCATATGGCTTATTGCCTATAGCCGAGCATGAATGACCATAAGCTAAAGAGCGAAGCGGGCTATATGCAATATGCTGTTTTTCCGGCATTCGCATCACTTGCTCCGCAACCCTGTCCGCCTCCTGCTCATAAATATCATTCGGCGGGCCGATTTTCAGCTTTGCCTGGATATGTCCGCCGACTCCTTTTAACAATCTCTGAACCGCCTGATTGCCGATGGTTCTCTGGAGAAAAAAGATTTGGTCAACGGGGGAATTCACAGACGAAGAAACAGCAACTTTTCGCGCTTTGGAAACCGAATTTACATGCTTGCTTGCTTCAGGCTTTTTGGCCGCTGTCCGTATACTTTCACTCATTGTTATCTCCTCTCGGTTTCATTCCTTACTATTATTCATTTGATCTTGTCTTTTTTTTCCCCAATTCTTTTATTTTTTCCTGGAGTTCCTTGACAGTCTTCTCGGTCTCCTGGAGACGAGTAAGAAGTTCTTCTTTTCCCGGAACTTCGGCAGCAGGCACATAAAAGAGAACCTTTCCAGTCCTGTCCGTTACCAGATCGACCTTCATCCCTGGTTCAATTTTTTCGATAGACATAGCCCTTGTTGCAATATCCATGATACGATCAGGGGTCATAGTGATTGTCCGGTTGTAAACAACCTTGTGCTCTGCCAGGACTTTCTTTGCATCTCCTTCACTCATTTTGTGGACTTTGGCCATTTTTGTAAAAGCTTCGGCACGGGGCGATACTCCTTCGCCAATCGCCATTTTAGATAACTGTTCCAACAGTTGGCAAATCACAATAAAGGGATTGTTAAGAAATTCAGCAATAGGTGGATAGAATGAACCCAGATAGTATTGCCAAAACATAGGAGTCTGTACATACCGACGCTCGTCATTGATATTGATCATACCTTGACTGATTGTAGTTATTGCACACTTTGTACTTTCGAAATCAATGCTTCCCAGAACTACGTAAGGTTCACCCTCACAACAGCACGTAGGACATGGATAGGGCTGTCCACAAAAGGAATCCTGTACCTTCTTTATACACGCTACTTTTTGCTCATTGGTCTTATCACCTTGTAAACATCCGACAATATCCTTTACCAGTCCATCCTTTGGAAATACGGCATGACAGGGGGGTGTCTTAAATAACTTTACACAAAAGCCTTCACGAGTCCTGGAATATTCACATACCTTCTCCTCACATCCCCCGCCAGGGGTGTATACCGGAACGGGATCGGTGGGAACCTCGTTGTACTTGATGGCTACGTAATACTTGCATTCCTTATCTTTATCTTTTTTCATCCCGGCACAGGGGTCTTTTTCTGGTGGAGCCAGGCAAATGTCTTCTTTTTTAAGATCTATCTCAAAATTTTCACAAACCACGATTTCATTGCCACAACAATCCAGGGCCATGCCAGGGGTAATAATAATTTTTGATGATTCCGGACTGGTTGCCTGAATCCCCAGCCCACAAACTACTCCCCATCCGTGGAGCATGCGGTTAAGTAACTTCTGCTTCTCATTGTGATATTGCTGTTCTTCCCTGAAGTCCCTGTCGGTCATGAGCATACCGTGAAAATAACGGGTCCGTTTGAAATTATTGTAATCACAATGCTTGTCTTTTAATTTATCTTTGCTCATCTCTTCCTCCTTTGGTATCTTTATTTATTGGCGGGCACAGCCCGCCCTACCTATTGTTTGTCTATATTACGATGCAAGCACAATATATTGGGACTTCGGCAAAATTGTTTATAATCACTTTTATTTTTGACTTTTACTACCGCTTTTTCCCTTTTGCAGCAGTTTCGGTAGGTTTTTGTTTCACTGAAAACCAGCTAACAAAATCGCCACCCTGAGTACCATTTCCTGAAGGGAGCATCCCGCCAATAAAATTTCCATCCAGGGCTTTTTTATTTTCAAAATCCATAATATGGTCGCCGCGGAGTATGACAAAAAATTCTGCACCGGCCTGAATCGTGGAGAATCCTTTGAACACATCGTTAATCCATTTTTCATTCACTCTAAAGATAGCCGTCTTTGAGCAGGAATCGTATGCTATGGACTCAGCAGGAGGTATATATTTACATTCATAATAACCTGTATCTGGATCCACATGTTTGACACAAAATAAAAAAGTTTTATCGTTGAGTGTATCCGCCTTCATATCACGGTCAAAGGTCACCTGCAATCCGTAGTTTTCCATAATATTTTCAAAAGTTGCCCATTCCATTGAACCGTCAAACGGTTTTGGCCAGTTAATCCCGATAATATGAGGCAAGTCTCCATGAAAACAGTTAATCAAGTCGTAAAGCAAGGAGTTATTGTAAACAAGTTTTCTGTGGGAACAGGTATCTGGTTCTCCTAAAAGATTGCCATCTTGATCTACTCTTACGGTCGCCAGGATAATGCAGTGGGTATCAGAACATTCCGGACACCCCTCACGGAGTTTATCACAAATATATTTATGCAATGGCTTTTTCTTTTCTTCTTCTGTTTGCGGACAGAAGGGTGTTCGCGGCTCTTCTTCTTTATATGGGACAACTCTTATCTTAAAACTGTCCCTAATACGGTTAAATTCACCCTTTTCCTTCTGATCACATGATATGGGTGGAAGACTTATCGGCTCTGTCTTGCACTCATAATATTCAAGACAGATAAAAAATTTTTCTTCTGCCCCTTCTGTCTTCGGTTCCTCTTTATGACGCTCTGATTCCTCTGGTTTAAGTGGAACTTCCCGCTCTTCACAAACCAAGATTTCCCTGCCGCAGCAATCTATGGCTAAGCCCGGAGTCACCACTACCTTTTTGTCATCGTATCCTTTGCTAAGGTCGCTCGGATCGATTGGCTTTCGTTTTACATCCAGTCCGCAGACCACTCCCCAACCAAGGATCATCCTGTTGATAAGCCATCTCTTTTCGTTGAAGTAGCACTGCTCTGAGAAAAAATCCCGAACGGTCATTAACTTGCCGTAGTAATAGTTATTCCGCTCAAAATAGGGAATCTCACAGACACTACACCGTTTTTTATCTTCTTTTGCCATATCGGACCCTCCATTCTCTTTTTATTGTTGGGATTAAACAACAGAGACACAGAGGAAAAAACCCACTGCAAATTCTGTGGCTCATTCTTTCTATTGAGCACGGACAAACAAGTTTGTCCGTGTCACCCTTTTATATTGAAATTTCTAACGTCTAAATTAAGCTTTCCGATGGGACTTATTTTTATAAAAATATCGTATTATAGTAACGTAATAAATAAGTATACATGCAAGTGTCATTGCGAGGGCGATAGCTCGAAGCAATCGTTCGACTGAGCTCGCGACGAAGTCTCCAAGGCTTGGATTGCTTCGCGGAGTTTACACTGAGCAAAGCGAATGTGCTCGCAATGACAACTTTCTTTTTGCGTTCACTATAGTAAGGGCAGATGGCAACGTGCCCTGCAGTGGAATTCCCAAGCGTTAAATTAGGCCTTCGGCGACTTCTTTTCATTAACAACAATGTAGTGGCAATTCATGAATTGCCGCTACATTGCAGGTTTGAAATCCCTATACGTTAAATTAGCTCGGTGTCCTTTTCTATTCTTACATGTCGTTCAACTCTTCCACCTTTTTCTCCACCCATTACCACAATGCCCGATCCAACAGTGGCATCGACTCCAATATGTATAGGTTGATAGTCGGCCATCCTGGTACTTATCCCTACATAAGTGCCCACACCTAGTCTCATTTCTTTGATAATACGTAGGTTATAGGCTGTATGTGCAGGTTTTTCTTCTTCTATAATCCGTTTCAAACTTTTTTCGTAACGAATTACCTCTTCAGGGGAAAGATCCAGCACGATGGTAAAACGATGGGCCATTGGCAAAAAGGCGTCTTCTGGTACTTGCACCACAGCTCGAAGAGCTACCCTGCCGAGGATAGAATCGTCTCCCAGGCAAAACCCACGAATAGGAGTTTGGATGAGTAAACTATCGATACCTAATTTAAATACCCCCTTTCTCACTCAAAATCATTGGTTTTCCAATCCTTGAATGTTCTAAAATTAATGGTCTTTTTCCGGTGTATATCTCTATAAGTCTTTCAATGCCAAATGGTGTACCCTTGAGCTTATAAAGTGTAGATGCCTCACGAATGAACTGACGTTTTTTGTCATCAGGCCAATCTTCTTCCATTGCTATGTTTAGCCACGATCCAAGCCATGTAAGGAAGTTCTGTGGTGCAGTATCAGGATCGAAATACCGAAAGATATTATTTATTACCGTCTCACGGTCATAAAATACTGTTTCAAAAATCGACAGGAACCTCTCTAAAAACTCCCGGCTGGATGGGTCTTCCTGGTATACAGCCGGCAGATAACGGAGATATGAGATGCGGGGATAGGAGACCCTCATCTGTGTTACCACCGGCCTAACCTTTTCATCAAAGGTTGATAGGACTAGTTTCAACCAGAGGTATCGTCCTGTTGCTTTCTTGAAAAGCATATCTTTCGGGTTCTTCTCCGGTTTGCTCCAGGTTCCTATTGCAGCATCAATACCCTCTGCTTTTTCTTGTATTGATTTCTTCGAATCAGACAGGAAGCTATCAATTTTTCCTTTTAATTCCGGATCATCCGTTGAATAATAATATATCTCCAGGGTAGACTCAGGTGGTATATCCGCCTCCAGGGCCAATCTATGCCACTGACATCCCTGGATTCCACTATCCAGTGTCTTTGAGTAATAAAATCCTTTCTCCTTTGTAAACATTTGCTGTGTGCTTAATAAGGCAATCCCTTGATTAGTGCTTACATAAAGATTTCCTTTTGAATCAAAAGCAAGTCCGGTAATTTGACCTTTAAAGTCAGGGAGGGAAATTTTCCCTATATAGCTTCCATCAGGGTCAAATTGATGAATCGTACCGGTGTTTTTATCTGTAATACATATATTGCCCTTTCTGTCGATGACAATAATGCAGGGATCAAAATCTTTGGATATGCCCGTAAGGTCTCCAATTGGTCCTGAACATTTTCCCTGTTCTGTAAATATAAAAAAGTCCTTCCGTGCCCTGTCGATTACATAAAGATTATTCTCTTTGCCTGCTGCCAAACCGACAGGGTCTTTCAAACATGATTCGTCAAAATGTTTTTCAACAACTTGTCCATTGCCATCATATGTAAGAATTTTAAAGGTTTGCTTCTCTTTTTTATCAAGGACAGAGAGATGTCCCTGGTCATCCAATCCCATATCAATCGGCCATTCGAGATTGTCTATCATATATTTGATCTGAAAGTTTTCCCTTGAGAAGGCCTGTATCCTCCTATTTCCGGCATCAAGAACCCATAGCGTAAATTTATCAATAATTACTCTTTTGGGGTTTTTAAAACTTCCTGGGTCAGAACCACAGCCACCGATATAAGGGATAGATTCTAACCTCTGAGTCCCAGAATCATAGCGATAAAATCGGCAGGTTTCTCCATCTATAAAATAGACCTGTCCGCATTCATCAACTGCCAGCCCATCTGGATTCTTTATTCCATTTATCCCCTGAATCCACTGGTCAAATGTGAGCATGGAATAAAGGGTTACACCCCCACCTTTTAGCGTATCTAGACGATACAACAGACCGCTTTTCCATTGTTCCCGGGTTTTGAATATCTGCGTCTTGAATTCCTGCACTGCCATCATTTTCCTCTTTAATGATTATCTATAAAATTACCACGTCGTCATTCCCACGAAACCTGTCCTCGTGGAAACGGGGAGTGGGAATCCAGTAAAATCAAAATATTCTGGATTCCTGCTTCCGCAGGAATGACAAACAAAGAGTTTATAATTAGATTCTATTCATATAATTTCCACTTCATGAATACCGGAATATACCAACGCAACCGGAGGAATCTCGATAATGCCCTCGGCTTCCTGATATTGCCCCCCGGCACTAAGGGAAACATCGATTGCGTAATCCACACCTTCTACTTTGTCTATTATCTGGTATATCTCTGATGGATAGACTGAGCGGCCAAAGGGCCATTCATTTTGATCCTGACTCCTTTTTAAAGGATTTAAAAAATCTCTAAGTGCCTTCTGGATACGATTTGATACCTCCGTTGGACTACTTTTTTTCTTTATGCGAACTTTACCTACAACAGAAACCTTTACATATTCTGGTCCGATAACATATACATCGGTTGTTACCAGACGGTGGATATTCAGATGGTTCAAAACAGTTTGAATAAATCCCCCTCCCGGCACAGGAGTAATTGTATCCTCCCTCACGCAGGGAACCACAACGACAGTAACCGAACCCGGGAAATTTGAGATACATGGATAATCAGGGTTATAATTGGGTATCGCCTTTGCTCTTGCTACCCTCAATCCAGGAGTTGAAAGAGCTAACTCTTCATAATCGGCTGAGGTAATAGCACGATAAGGAATCCTAAAATCCTTCTTAGCCCTTGTCTTTGCGTATTCAATGGATTCGGCAGCCTTACCCCCTGTTGCCTCTTTCAAGTTTTCTCCCGTAATCCCCATAAGCCCTACGATCTGAAAATTTTGTCCCTTCGGGATATTCCCTTTTTGGCCCAAAGTAGTTTTATAAGAGGCTCTGATTCTCTGCGATTTGAAGGGAATTCTACCATTTAAGCCATTGCCAAAGATAATCTCCCCTTTTTCTGAATCAAACATGTAGTGCAGGTCATCTGGACCTGAGGACTCAAAATCTTCCACCGCTTTACAATCCTCCCATTCACCATCTTCTCTCTGAACCTGAATTGTTTGACTTCCTTTAGCCACATTGATTTTCTTTAACACTATTTTTTGTTCCGGATTTCCACTACCTGTCCCCAGGTCCTCTTCTTTTACTGTCTCAATCTGAATGGCTGAAATTGTATTAAGGAGTATTTGTTCAATCCGGGGTGATATCTCATAGTGCCCGCTGACAAGTCTGCAGCGTATCCAATAGAGACTATCTTTCTTATCCATAGAAGGTGGCCCAATAAGAACGATTCTTCCACTCCCGGTTAAAGCCAATGTGGTGTCTTTTTTGATACTCAGGGCATCCCATCTTCCACCATCCCAATATTCCCATTTCAGGTCTACTGAGAGAATTATTTTTGATTGTTCATCTCCATGACTTCCCACAGAACAGATACCTTCATCAGGAAGAACAAAAATAATTTGAATCTCTTTTTCTCCCGGAAGAGGATTATTAAATCCTAATTCTAGTGTTGCCCCTTCTACTGGTGTTTCACCGAAGGGAGCGAAATAAATCCCGTCTTTCTTATTTGCCTCAGTATTATCGATGGTCTTTGAATCGTATTTAGTAATTATTGATTTGAGATTTAACTGTATTAATGTGAAATCCTCCTCAGTCTCAAACACTATTTTTTCTTCACTCACCCCGGTAACCACCTGAGTACCTGCTTTAATAGTTTCCTCTTGCGTGATCTTTTCAAATGTAATATCTACTCCGGCTGGCCGGGCAGGAAGTGGTTGAAATCCTACAAGTTTGAGAAATTTTTCATAATTTTTCTCTGTCACCCGGTTCAACTGGTATATCTGCATCTCTGCCAGCCAGGAAAAGAGATCAATAAAGGTAATTCCCGGGTCGTGGACATTGTGGTCGGTCCACTCAGGTGTATATCGGGCTATTAGCGAACGTGCCTCCTGGGCTAATTCATCAAAGGTTTTATCATCCAGATTGGGAATAGGTAGACCCATAATCTCTTTGTCCTCCATGTATTAAAACAAACGTATTAAATATCCTTACATTGTCATTGCGAGCGACTGAAAGGAGCGTGGCAACCTTATTAGATTGCTTCGTCGTCCCGTTAAATCGGGACTTCTCACAATGACACTTTACTTAATACATTTGTGTTAGTTGAATGTTTATCCTGTGTGTTCCAGTAGCTACCAGATAGTCCTGCTCAATCTCCACGACATCTGCACCGGTAGTTCCGTTATAAGTAAATGTGAGGTTTTCCACATGATCAACACCTTCAATATTTTCTAAGAATGCATAGATATCGGAGGCTGAGACATCCCGTCCAAAGTCCCAGCCGTTCCCTTCCGGACCGCCTGTTAATGGATGGAAGAATTCGTCCAGTTTTGCCCGGACTTGTCGCTCTACTTCGGAAGCAACATCTATCGATACAACAAATACATCCGCTGAAACGTCAATCTCCACATAGGAAGGCCCCTTTACATGGATACGTTGCATGGAGGCAAGCGTATTGGCACAGTGGGCTTCGAGATATTTACGTACTTTTCTCCTTAATTCCATGGATGGAAATGGCTTATCTTCAAGGGAATCTGGAACAATGATTACCGTGACCCAACCGACCTCTGTCTCCATTCTATTGTTGATGTTAGGAAGGCATCTGACTTTGACCACTTTTCTCGATGCCTCCTTTGCCAGCCACTCGAAATCCTCCGCAGTTACTGCCCGGCTTCGATGGCTTATCATTGCTGGCCCTATCTCCAGCATCTGATCAAGCGTTGCTGTATCTGCACCTCCATCAGCAACCACAGGATTTGATGCCTTGTCAACGCCAGGAACAGCTGATTTGAGCGTCTTAATCTCCCCCGCCTTTACATTTCCCTGCTTCCCACCGCCTGCCTGATATGAAAATGCCTTAATATTGTTATCCCCACCCGGGGGTATCATGCCGTTGGTCCCATCACCAAACTGGATTTGTCCCGTGGCACGATCAAGGGTGTAATGCCGATCCTTTTCCCCGGAATCAAAGAAGTCTGGAACTTCTTTCCATAAAACCCAGGTTTCGGTCACATTCCCTCTTTCATCCTTTACCTCAAATATTGCATTCTCTCCCAATGAGATAATGAGGTCTTGCTTCTCCTCTTCTGAAATGGTCTCACGCACCCTTATCGCCTGTCCTTCCAAAACAGGAAATTTTTGAAATGAAAAGATCTGATTAGGTTCTCCGTCGCTTGAGCCAAGGATCTCATCCTTAATGGTTCCTGCCTGCAATGCCCACGTTGTATTGAGATAGATGCCATCCAAAAGAGGAGACTCTTCATATTCACCTTCGGTGAGGCTTCCTTTTATCCAGTAGAGATAACTACCAAATCTGGACTGGGCGGAAAGATCTTCAGTCCCTATAAATTCCAGGATATCCGCCATAATCAAGCCCTCAGTGTCGTCAAGATAACTTAATACCTTCCAATCCGTCTTGGCGCTATATGTCCATTCCAATTTTGGCTTCATCTCCTCAGTAAAGGGGAGTTCCTTAGCGGCAAAGAATATGCGAATTGGTCCACCTGTTAATGGCCTATCAAATCCCAAATAGAGACTCCGTTGCGTATCCTCCAAAGGAACGAATGGTTGAAAGAATTTCCCCTGTGTCAGCGCATTTAATGTTCTATCCTGGAAATCCAAATTATTATAAGTAAGACAATATTGAAGTTCTTTAGTTGTATCGAAAGAATAATTAATAGTAAGACCTCGAATAATAGGGAGATTATATTTACGCTCTACCTCTGTTTTAAATTTTTTCGTTACCCTATCCGTAGGGTCTGACGAAGGCTGAACTTCCTTAACGATATACTCTTCCCTACCGTAATCTCCTCCTACAATTTTTGATCGAACCCAATAGTTCTTTTGACCACCAACCTCAGTTTCTTCTATATCGTTTGGGCAGTAAAATCCGATGGATAAATCGTCTCCTGGATTTAAAAACCTATCAGTGTCATCCTTTATAATCGTGATAGACTGCCAACCTTTCCCATTCCAATATTCCCAGGAGAGCTTGGGGTCAGGAGGCGGAGTAAGATCTTTGGATTTATCTATAATATCTTTGGATGTATCTAAATGAGTCAATGAGAAAGACAGTGTAATCACTGCTCCCTTCTTAGATAAGGCTTCCTGACTCCCGATATAAAAGGCGTCGTAGAGTTTTGGCTGCTTCCCAAATGGGTAAACCTTGTAAACAGTGTCTGTTTTTTTGATTACATCATCTATTTGACACTGAAAGGTATCTTTATAGGATAGTTTTACCTTTTTAAGATTAAACTCTATATCCCCTATGCTTGCTTCTTTTTCGATTTTTCCATCTCTTACGACAATAACTTCATCATCCTTTCTGAATCCTTCAACAGAATCTAAGCCTATATCTGGAGGGGTAGCAGACATTATAGAAATAACTGGACCTGGGCATTCAATTACCGTAGCTTCTATAGGAATTAAAGTCCAGTCTAAAGGCACATCATTGAAAAATCCTGCATCAGGTGCAATATTATTGCTCGGTTTAGTTTTCAAAAAGATATTATCAAATGTGGGAAGCTTTATAGATGAACCCGCCGTTAATGCATCGCTTAGCCTGCATCTGATCCAGCGAGTCTTTATCTCTCCAAAGGTCTGATCCCCTATATCTCGTTTAGTAGTCTTTTTGAAAACATCTCCCAGTTTATCTTCCTTAATCTCTCCTTCCACCGTTTTTAAAAGAGAAATCTCTCCGCTTTGCGCCAAACCCTGAGCTTCGTCGCCTTGAACCTGTAGCTCAATCCAACCTTCCTTTTTGTTGTCTTTATCCTCCCCCCAGTACTCCCAAATAAGATTCAAGCTGGTATTTCCCATTTCAGTTCCGGGCGCTAATGTGACTTCTAAGATAATTTCACCTTTACTTTTTATATTAAAAAGATCCTTATGGCCTAGATAGAGGCTATGTTCCTGAATATTCTTGCCTTCGAAGAGGTTAAATTTCGTTACTTTTTCAACAGATGTACCAGCAGGGTAGGAAACTGACAGCTTATCAGTAATTTTGACAATATTTCCTGAAATACCCGAGATAACGACATATTCTGGCTTACTCTCAGCATCGGAAGACGTACCATCACTACTACACAAAAAAGATATATCCTTGCTGTTTTTTTTATCTACGCCACTAATCTTTAAGATATCGCCTTCTTTCAAATCAGTCACATGGTCTAACTGGAAGTCTTTAGCACCGGCTGAAGGAGATGAGGCTATTTTGTAAGTAATCTGATTTTGTTTTTTTTGATCTTCATTGAGAAAACCTGGTGGTGGCGCGTAGATGGCATCATTCAATGGGTCTACACTGATAATCTGTATTAACTGACTTGGCGTAGCCCAGAGATTTCTTTCTGTCTCAAAAGGAAGCTCCTCATGTTCTTCTGTTTTATCTGTGGCAGCCTGTGTCCTCGCAGGGATCAGGATTTCCTTATCTGTTCCCTTGGCAAGTTTAAAGGTAAGCGGTGCCCTTGCAGATTGTGCAGGAAGGAGCTTGATCCCCAACATATCCAGGAAGGCCACAAGGTTCTTGTGTGGTACCTGGTTAAGACGGTTGATTACGCTTTCAGAGATATGGGAAAAGATCTTAAGTAAGGCAATACCAGGGTCTTTTTCATCGGAGGCAGGCCACTCTGGAGTATAATGAGGGATCATCCTCTTAAGCGTGTTCAGCAGATTGCTGAACTTTCTGGCATCTATTTTGGGCGGTTCGATTTTCACGATTCTATCCTTCTTTCAAGTAAAATGGGTAGACAAGGTTAAACCGATTATTGGTAACACGCACGCGATAGTCAATACTGACTGACAATTTTCCTTCGGATGCTTGTTTGTCAGAGGTCTCCACCTTGATTAGCTCAATCCTCGGTTCCCAGAGGGTAAGGGCCTCTCGCACGCTGTTTTCCACCAGGGTCATAGTAGTCGTATTAATGGGCGCAAAAACGAGATCATGGATCCCACATCCAAAATCCGGCCTCATGACACGCTCACCTTTTGAGGTTGAAAGTATGATCCAGATCGATTCTTTGATATCCTGCTCGTATTCGGACATGGCAATTTTCCCTGTCGCGGTATCGACCTTAACAGGAAATTTCCAACCCCTTCCTAAGAATTCTTTAGCCATTGTTCCCTCTATGGTTTCTTAATAAAAATATTTTTACATTTTTGGCAAAAACAATTTAGCGTCGATCCTTGTGTAGGGGCGGGGTAACCCCGCCCCTACAGTTCGCAGGACAGCAACATAAATGTCGCGCGACATTTTCCGACTCGTCCGGGTTATGTTATTTACATTTATACCTCTTAGTAGAGTAAGGGCTGTCCAAAAAGTCCAAAAATCCATTTCTGCATACAACCTGTAGGTGCAATTCATGAATTGCACCCTACTCATTCTTATATTACCTCCCCTTTATCCCCTCCTTGCGAAGGAGGGGAATTAGGGGTGGTTTCTCTGGTTATGGCTCGACCACACTGTGTTTTCCTAAGAATCATCCGATGAAAACTGTCGGGCACCCCATAACAATTGCATTGGGAGGCCCGCCTTCTACGATCATATCTCCCTGACGGGCAGCTGGAAGATTATTGATAAGCACTGTTACACTACCCACAGCAATTACTCCTCCTACATGTGGCACTACCCCTGTCACCAACGGACATGCATGAATATCCAATGTTGCCCTCCAGGCCGGCATCCCTCCAATGAGGACATTAAAACTCCCTGGCCCCGGACTCAAGGGAGTACCGTGACTCGTCATATCTCCTACTCGTGCAGCGAGGGGCATAGTTAGCTCGCTCCTTTCAGTCGCTAATTAATCTTCACCGGCAATCCCTGAATGGTTAAAACGGCATTGGATTTAAGTGTCAAGGATGTAGTGCCTTCTATCTCTACCACAGTGGCTTTGATCTTAAGCTGTAAGGCACTTTCCATAGTTATGGAGTTCTGCACAGAATCGATAGTAATTTTATTGCTCCCGGTCTTGTCTACGATTTCAATTTTTTCCTGGCCGGCAGCATCATCCAGGACAATTTTATGTCCCGCATTTGTGTGGATCTCGATCTTCTCCTGCATTGCCGTATTGTCATCATTAAAGATAATTTCATGACCACTTCGTGAGCGTATCTTTCGAATATTATTCTGACCATTGGCATTGGTCTCGGGTGGAGTATCTACACCATTCCATAAAGCCCCAATAACATATGGATGATTTATGTCACCGTGTTCAAAAGCCACAAGCACTTCATCGTTTACCTCAGGATAAAAGACCGTACCCCTTCCATTTCCGGCCATTGGTGCTGCTACCCTTGCCCAATAGCTTTCATCGTTTATCCCCCGCCAAGGGAAATTAACCTTTACCCTACCCAATCCATCGGGATCGTGATTGCTCATAACAATACCTATCACTACTCCATATACATACTGGTCGTTCCGTTCTTCCTGTCTCTCTAATAAATCACTCAGACTCATTACATACTCCTTCTCACATCAAGCGTTGTTTTGTAGCCCCCTTCACCAATAGAATGCCGCGCTCTTGTTATATAATAAACGCCGCTGAACCTTATACTGATTTTTTCAATTTTAACTGTCATCCCTGGCCTTAGCTGAGGATTCCCAGCGCATTCCAAAGTCCCTTGAATAAAACCGTTATTCCTTCTCTTCAATTCTGCTATAGCAAGGTTCTTGGCCTCTTCCCTGGAACGCACAACCCGTCCTTCCATTCTGACCTTAACCTTTTGGCCCTGAGATTGTTCCACAATTCGGTCGAAATCGGGAATACCTACACTACTTTTAATATCGCTGATACTTGCGATTTCTGAAATGCCCTCTTTGTCTTTATCGCTCCATGCAGTAACCCGCACTTCGTTGACCAATGTCGCCGTGGTCATTCTTGGGTTGAAACTTATGAAGTTCTGCCTGAATCTGAATTCAAAGGTCACTTCCTCAGGCTTGTCGTCCTTAGGCGCTCTAAAGTAGAGGGTCTTGTCTCTGACAAAAAACTCAAATCCTATCTCATCCGCAAGTCTTTTTACGAATGAGTAATCCTTTTCATTCTTTCTCCGTTCAACCTTTGGATGTGGTATATTAGTTGGTTCGATACCTCCTGAATCCAGGTTATTGTTCCTAGCGATATCTTTAACCACTTTTGAATAAGTCACATTCGTGTCGCTAAACTCTACCTCTGTCTTTTGAAGATCATGAGAAAGATCGTATCCCTCTATACTGAGTGTTGGAATACCTGTCGAGAGAAAACCGGGCGAAAGGGCCTTAATCCTTCCCCTGATTAATGCTTGTTTTCCGGGTGTTGAGGCATATCCAAAAGAGATAACAACCTCATTGCCCGGTGTGATGCGCTTATCATCGAGCCACTTAAATATCTGTTTATCAATATCAATCGTTTCATTTAAAGACAGCGTAAACATCGCTGGACTTTCCAGATTTTCATCAAGGTCTACGCTCGTAAAGGTATCTATTGGAAGAGTCTCATTTGCCAGCTTCACCCTAAAAACTGGCGCATAAATATCAAAACCCGATATTGCATCTGCCATTTATCACTCCAGTGGGGGAATGACTAATTCCATGCCCGGTTCAAGCGATCTGGGGTTATCAATTCTATTTTTGTCCGCAATAGGTCTCCACATAAAGGGGGTTCCGTATTCTCTCTGAGAGATAATCCATAGACTATCTCCCTGTAATGTCATATAAACTTTGGTTTTATCCGGTGATTGAAGAATCCGTTCGCGCTCGTTGAGTCCGATTTTGTATTCTTTTAGGGTGATATTGAGTCTGGCCCTAACAGGAATTCCGTCAGAGCGGAACATAGTGAATCTTTTGGTCACCCTTTCCAGCACACAGTCAAATGGTTCTGCTGGTATACCCCAGATGAAGCGCAGGGGTGGAGGGGCATGAAGCTTAGGATCGATATTCATGAGGTTAGAAAGTTGGTCAGTAAATTCTCTAACATCTGTTCCTTTTTCATATGTATCGTAGAATACCTCCACAGAAATACTGCCGGAATTACCCTTTACATATTGCAGATAAGGAGACTCAAGTCCAGGAATAGCAATCTCTGTAAAAGAATTACTCTTTTCTATAGAATATTCGGGAGGAAAATAGAGTATCTCTATCTCTGTATCTTTTTGCTGTCCATCAAGCACCCGAATAAATCCTTTTTTTGGTTTCATCTATAATCCCCTCCTCTCCCTTTCAATCCTGATCCTTCGTTCGATATTCTGATAGACCTGATCAGAAATACGGTTAATATCGAGATGTTGCTTTATAGCTTTATCCATATCCGTTGGAAAATGCTTAGAGAAAGATGTGTCTTGAACTGCCTCTTTTGTCTCGACAACAATCTTTTTAATCTCCTCAACCTCTTGCTCTATCTTCCGCTGATTATGAAAGTAAAGGTTTTGCCCCAACGGTATCCCCGCACCTTTTTCCTCTCCCCTGAAGAGAAGGGAAACTTTATTTCCTCCCCTTTTTTCTTGATGGGGTGGAATTATGTGGAGGGTGATAATATTTTCGTTTTCCTTTGTATCTCTTTCAGACACAAATTTTTCACTGCCAGTTTTAAAAGCAGTTTTAGGATAAGATTTTATAATCTGAATAGACACTGCATTTTTTAAGACATTGTGATTTAAAAATTTACTGTACTTATAAGATATTGTGGGCATATCACTACGAAAAAACACTCCTTGCCTGCCAGATAGTCTCCCCTCGCCCCCAACGCTCAGGGGAAATTCCAGCGAAGCAATCTCATTCCTTGAGACCCTATCTCCATTTCTCACATATAAGTCCTGCCTCCCCCTTACCAGGCCATCTGCCCTTTGAAGGGGGAAAGGATAAAGGTGTGGGGGGAGTAGCTTATGCCGAGATAAATAGGACATGCAATTACTTAATACCCATGCCCCCCGTTGTGTCTCGATGTGATCAACATGATAAAGATATTTCTGCTTCAATCGGCCAATGGTTTTAAAATAAATTTTTAAATACATCCTGTAATGATTGCTGATGGATTCTATGCGATTGATGTTTGTAATCTTGTTTACAATGCCGGCACCAAACAATCTGAGGAAAATCAATACAGGTAGATTAACTGATTTTCTGAAGATGGTATATTTACGGGCAATTTGTTTAGAAAAATTAAAACCGCTAAGGTAAGTGGCTGATAGCTTTGATGAATCGCATTGCAAGATATGTGATTTCAAATTTGTTTTTTTATGTCTATTCATGGTCTTTTATCCCTAACCCGAGCGAGTCGGAAAAGACAAAATCCGAAGCACGAAATTTGTGAGTCAACCCTGACAGGGTTTTAAACCCTGTCAGGGTTAATTTTATTCATATTTTTGCTAAAAATATCAAAATATTTTTTATAAGATACCTAAAGCCATCATAATGGGCACACACCGACAAATTCCGGTAGAATTGCTACACCGTTCAAGTCAGCTACAAATTGTTCCAGACAATGGGCTATGGGTCCCTCTGCATGTCTAAGACCATAATAGACGTGCCCCACCTCGTGGATCAGGGTAAGAGCCCGGTTATCAATGGAGGCGCCCCAAAATAGTCTACATAGACGGATCCGTTGAATCCCAGGGATAGTCCGAGCCCAATCACCGGCAGTACACGTAGGGCCTAGACAGACATATCTCAACCGCCCGCTATCAAGGGTGTTACGAATGTTAGTGTACCATCTGATAATAATCTCGACAGTGCGAGGCCCAGTGCGAGTCCATATGTTTTGGTTGTCGGGATCCAAATGCCAACGATTGCGTAGCGCCAATGCAACCACATCAGCAATCAGTGGCGGTTCTCCGGCTTGTACGCGGCCTCGAATGTGAGTTAGTTCATCTATGACATGATTGAGCATTTCAATCGCCCGAGCGTCTGCCTCTTCCAGTACGCCCACGGGATCATCTGTTCCAATGGCAGTAAAAATTGGATACGTACGTGGAAATCTCTCACAGCTCACGCGACCGGCTTCCACCCGGCGCTGAATACGCATAGAATAAAACACCCTTGAACTCGTGTGCCTTTGCTGCACTACATGTGTTAATTCATGTGCAAGTAATTTCTTCCCCTCTGTCGCTGATGGATTGTATCTCCCCGCATTGAAGAATACATCCCTTCCGATGGTAAATGCCTCTGCATTCAGTTCATTGGATTTCCTTGCTGCATAACTGTCGGTATGAAGTCTTACATGGCTGAAATCATATCCAAACTTTTGTTCCATAAATGAGCTGGTATTATTGTCGAGGTTCTGTCCCGAACCCTTATTGGACATTATCTCGCTTATTACATTTTGTTCACTACTATTTGCTGAAGGCTTATAACTGATTGCTGACGGCTGATGACTCAACGCAGGGCTTTCCATCTTCATGATACTCATCGAAATCCTTTCTGCCTCTTCCTCACCTTTACACCTTGCGCAACTTCCACCGCAGGAACACTTACGGCTTATGGTTAATGGCGTATGGCTGATAGTCTGCAGAAAATAGGACTGTCCAGCATTATCATTCTGAGAGAGTGGGACGGGCGAAGAAGCCCGTGTTTTTTGAGATTCTTCGCTACGCTCAGAATGACCTGTATAGGAGCGCTTGTTCTGAATGGCCGGGCTTAGCACACTTGCAGTAAGGCGATTTCCATAATTACTTTGCATAAAAGATACTGCACAGGATTCATTACCGAGAGCTTTTGCCTGGAATAAGGCCAACGATGCAGTTTCAGCGGATATTCGAGAATTGCGTATCCTATTGCATACACCGCATGAACCGCAGGATGATGTCTCTTTACCTTTATTTAGCTGTTTAGCAGTATTGTTTCTTTGCGAAACCGTCTTGCTGTTTTCAATCTTATTCGTTAAAGTCTTTTCGTACATTTTTATTCCCTTGTTGCCTAAAACGTAGATTGCTTCGCCTCGCAATGACAGTACAAATAATCAACACCAACAAATAGTCGATATTTGGTGGGCAAAGCCCACTCTACACATTAACTTACAGCTTGATTGCATGGCTATCCCTTCTTGATCCCATGATGCGCCAGCTCAATTGTCTCAAAGGCAACGGTATTACTGTCGGCCTTGAGATCGGGTCCAGTCCACTTCACCGGAAACGCATCTGAGAAATTCCAGCGCCATTTATCTTCACCAGTAACATCCATCAAAACGATTGATCCATTTTTTCTTTCGAACTTTCCATTCACCACTTCCTGATGCCATCTCCACATCTCGTCCAGATCGGTAATCCCCCGCTTGAGGGTAATATGCTGATATTTCGTCCTTTTTGGCAATTGATGAACAAAATCATTAACACCGCCCTCTTCAAACGACTCAGTCTCAGTTTCCAACTGAAGACCGGTTACCTCGGATACCTGAGCAACCGTAATTCCTCCGATTTCTATCCGAAATCGAAAGGAAGTATAAGGATATGGTTTTTCTCCTGTTGGCATAACTTCTCCTTCATGCAGTGTATAGCAAAAATGGCCCACTTCATTCTAAGGCTTATTGCTATAGTAAGCGTCAAAAGTAAGTGACATTTGCATGTATATTTATTTAATTCGTTCATAATAGCTTTACTTTATACATCCATATGCCTTCGGCTATCAGCCATAAGCCAATTATTCCACCTCAAGTATACTCTTTTCCTTCTCTCCGCTGAGCTGTCTGTTGATCTTAGATATCTCCTCTACCCACCTCTGTCTATCTCTATGTTCCATATTCATAATCACCTCATGAGACCAGTGGAAATGATATGCGATAAAGGCTACCTCCTCGTAGAGTCTGTCGAGGGGGTAGCCAATTATTCCCCCAGAGGCTCACCCTCAAACTCAAACTGATGTTCGCATTTGGGACATGTAGCCTTTGTTTTATTTGTGCCATTTTCATTGATCCTTCTGTAGAACTCCTGCAGGTATGAGAGATCAGAGGCAAAGAGACTCTCGATTGTCTTTGTATTAATGGTCTGCAAGCTTCCTAACCTGGTAATGACCCTTGAAAGCAGAATCACGGTGAGGTAAGCAGGATTTGATTGCACCCTTGGGTCCTTCATGGGCAAAATCTCATCAGCCGCCGTGGCAAGGCGCATGACGCCCTTTTTATTGAGATTGCCTTCTTCATCCACATACCCTTTCGGTAAGGTAAACTCATACTCTGTTTGAAAAGCCATAAAACCTCCTTAACTCTTTTACTTGACTCGTTTAAAGCCTTCGTGAACGATTTCCAGTGTCTCAATGGCAACCTCGTTCCCCTTGGCGCTGAAATCCGGGGGGTCGTATTTGCTGGGCCATGCCCTTTCAATATCCCAACGGGCCTTATCGGCGCCTGCTTCGTCAATCAGGATAATAGAGACGTTCTTCCTTGCCCCTTCTGCACCAGTATCTATAATCTGTCGTCTCCAGTTGTAGAGATCCATAGAATCCGTAATACCCCATTTCAGGGTGATATTCCCATATTTGGTCAATCCTGATAGTTTACGAAACCTTGTCGGTTCATCCCCCTCTCTGTACTCGACAGGGTCGGTGGTGGTATCTGCAAAGCTACACTCGCTGAACCCAGCCTGGCTGATTCCATCGATCTCAACACGGAATCTAAATTGTCTGTATGGGTCTTGTCTTGGCATATTTAACCTCCTTTTTATTATTAATATTTTTATGATTTATCATCTTACTTATGCTTATTGCATTGACAGTTACTCGGTCACTTCTGATCCGCCCGGAAACTGAGCGATGCGGAATATCACAAACTCTGCCGGTTTTACCGGTGCAATGCCGATAATACATATCAGCCGTCCATTATCAATATCATCCTGCGTCATAGTGGTCCTGTCACATTTGACAAAGAACGCCTCCTCAGGCTTTGTTCCCATAAGGGCGCCATCCCTCCAGACCCTGGTCAGGAATTCAGTGATAGTCGCTTTAACCCTGCCCCAGAGCTTTTCATTGTTGGGTTCAAAGACAACCCATTGTGTTCCTTCTTCTATGGATTCTTCAAGGTAAATAAATAGGCGGCGGACATTTACATACTTCCACAAGGTATCACTGGAAAGCGTCCTTGCACCCCAAACACGAATGCCACGGCCGGGGAAAGACCGGATGCAGTTTATACCCAGTGGATTCAAGATATCTTGCTCACCTTTGGTAATAGCCAGTTTTATTTCCAGAGCACCTCGTATAATTTCATTAGCAGGAGCTTTATGCACCCCTCTTTCTATATCACTACGTGCGTATATGCCGGCGATATAACCACTTGGAGGAATGAAATCCTGAACGAGTTTTAATTTATTATCCTCTATGGTCTCTATGGGAACTTTTATCCATGGATAATATAAGGCTGCGTATCCTTTATCAGAAACCACCTCATCTTTTTGATCCTGTATTGCGTCCATATCAGCGTCTTTCACTGGGTCAAGGACGCAAAAGCGGTCTTTCATATTTTCGCAATGACTAATCATGGCAGTTTGAACAGTTTGCGAGGTAATGCCAGGAATGCAAACAATGTTTATCTCATCAACTTCATTAAAAGCTTGCAACCCTGTTCTATTTCCAGGACCACCATCGGTTCCAACATAGTCGCCATCTTGCACGCCATCTTTTACCCGTACAACATAACAACGGCTTCCCCCGTTAGCAAAAAAACCATATACAGCTGGGGGCAGGAAAGGTGAGTTGGTCGCATTATATCTTCCAAAGCTTTTCACAAATTGGCCCCAACTTGTTACAAGAGTCGGTTTATCAAGCAGACTATCATTGTCAAAACTACCATCAACTACATGCTCTGTCATACCCACAAACCCCACCGTACTCGTGCTAACCCCCTCTATCGGCTTTGCGCCGATTTCAATCTCCTCTACATAGACACCTGGCGATAAATACTCTGGCATGATAGTTCCTCCTTTCCAAAAATTTAGATTTTACGGGAAGGTAATAATCCCCGTGAATATTGTCTTACCTTCCTCTATGGTTGTATTAATAGACTTAGTATTTCCGTCTTTGTTAATCTCGATGGTAATGTTCTCCTTTTTAATTCCTTTAAAATAAAGGACAAATTCCCCCCTTTCATCTGTTTTGGTTTCTATAGTCTTGCCCAATACCTTTACATCCGCATTAACAACTGGATTTGCGTTTGAGACCAATCCCCTGACAAGGGTTGCATTACTGGGAAAAGGATAGGGTGGTACGGGCTTAAGGATAATTTCAACAACAGGATTCCTGGTATCAGGAAGCGGCACACTTACCACCTTTTCTTCTGCAAAATATACATCTGACTCAACGCTAACTGTATAATTTCCTGCAGCCAAATCGTTAAATAGATAATATCCGCTCAAGTTCCTAACGGCCTTTACGTCTCCTTCTTCTAAAGTCACCTTGATATAGCCGATAGCTTCTTTCTCTGTATAATCATCAGTCAGCCTGACTGCCAGAGAAAGATTCGTAGATATAACATCCCCAGGATAAGCGGTAAATTTATTGGTTACATAAGGAACAGTAAAAGCCATTTTATCTCCTCTCTTACTTAGGTATCATATAAGCGTGGTTCATTTCTTTAGAGATTACTCTCTGCATTCCCATCTCGCGTATTGAGTCTATTCTTACCGGTGTGACTAAGTAACCAACTGAAGCCCTGTAAGATCTATTCGGAAAAGCAGTCCAGAGTTTGGTCAAGTCTTCAAGCGACACAGGATTTAATGTAATTCGTAGTTCCTCATCTGTTCCAGCCAGACCTCCCTGAAGAACTGAGCCGCTCAAAATGGCATTATCATAAAAAATGCGCATTGCCCTGCCCAATATCCTATGTTCTTCAAGCGTACGCTCTGTCCTGTCCGGAATCACGGTTGAAGCATACGTCGTCAGCAGATACTGGAGGTCTAGTGTGAGGGGTGGATACCGAAGTTGTGTCGGGCTTATTTCATGCATCTCCTGATTTTTCAAATGCGGATTCTCCACCACGCTATATAAAAAAAGGGTCAGCCGAATATTTTGACCTTCCACATCAGCAGGAGAGAGCAAGACTATAGAGTCAGGTGGGATCAGATCACTCATGTTATCCCTCAAGAGTCTGATCAATGTCTCCCCCACATCGGCAATTGCTGTGTATTCGCTCATGGTTATTATTTGCTCTCCTTCTTCTCAACAGTCAATGCCCCGGCTGGTTCAATCTTATAGATTGAACCATACACTTGAACGATAGCCAGACGTAGAGAAATACCAAACGTTTCGGTTCAATCGAGAACGATTAAATCAGCACTGGGCAAATTTGTCGTGCTGAATTTATTTCAGCACCTGCTCGCCTTTTTGCAACATTCAGTCGTGTCGCGGCCTTGTGAACTTCTTCATGTTCTATGGTGCAAGGCTTAGTGCACTCTTTGTTGAATATTTTGTATTCCGCCACACCTGTTGACAAATTGCAATCTGTAATACCTTCGGTTCCCAACAATCCCGATTCTTCCATTATTCTTAGCTCCGTTTCTTATATGCTCCAGCCAGCCTCGTTCCATATCCGCCCCAATTTCTGATATTCACGTCTCGCCGCTTGCACGAGGTATGGCATCCGAATAACACCACCATCTTCTGCGGCAAAGAATGCCGCTGCAAGCGCAATGTTCTTAATGTTCCCTCCAGGCAACTTGATCTCGCGGGCGAGAACACTAAAGTCTATATCATTACCAAGTGGGGCTTCGCCCGGGAAGACAACTTTCCAGATGCGCCCCCGATGTTCCTCATCCGGGAACGGGAATTCGACGATAATCTGTATACGTCTCACAAACGCCTCATCCATATTCTGCCGGAGGTTTGTTGCCAGAATAGCAATCCCATCGTATTCCTCCATCTTCTGTAAAAGATAACCGATCTCGATATTGGCATAGCGATCGTGGGCATCCTTGACCTCGGAGCGTTTGCCAAAGAGCGCATCGGCCTCGTCGAAAAAGAGGATGGCATTGCTGGTTTGTGCCTCGGTAAAGATTTTATCCAGGTTCTTTTCGGTCTCGCCAATGTATTTGCTGACCACTTGAGAGAGATCGATTTTGTAAAGATCGAGTCCAAGTTCGTGAGCAATAATCCCGGCTGCCATAGTTTTACCTGTACCGGAAGGCCCGCTAAAGAGCGCATTTAATCCTTTGCCGAGAGAAAGTTTGCGATCAAAACCCCACTCACCATAAACAATGTGACGATAAGTAGCCTGATTACAAATTTCCCTGAGCTGGGCCAGTTGGTCAGACGGCAGCACGATGTCATCCCAGGTGTACCTGGGCTCAATCTTTCGCGCCAGGGTACTCAGTTTCTGATTCGATTGAGCACGGCAGGCAGCGTAAAGATCTGTCATTGTAATTTGCCTATCCTCGGGTGAGCGCCAGCACGTCAGATTTTGTGCTGTAACCAGGGCGTCTTGAATCTGACCCGGAGTGAACCGAAACTTGCCGGCCAATGCGCCTATATCCACATCGCTGGCAAGCTGGTAATGCCCATTTAAGCTATTCTCCCAAACGTGTTTCCTGCCTTCATAATTGGGAATCGGTAATTCTATGTCGATAAAAAGAGGTTCGTCAGGCTCACTTAAGGTATGTTTGCTCAAAAGACCTTGTGGTTTCCATGATCGGCTTCCGGCGAGAAATGTTAATCGAGAAAACGTTTGGGTTACTTCAAGCAATAACTTCACCTGCGACTGATATTTACTATCATCGGTAAGCAAATGTTCAAAATTTTCCAGGTACAGTATTGCTGGTTGAAGCACTGCCTCCCGACCAAGCAACCACATCGTCTCATCAAAAGGCAACTGCCAGCCAAGTATCTTCTCTGCGTCAGCAATAATTAAAGGGAGTCCGAGATCATGGCAGACAACTTCAGCTAAAGGCTGTTTTCCAGACCCATAGGGTCCGTAAAAGTAGAATACTACGTTTTGTCTGGCCGACCTCGTTTCGCTGAAATGTGAGCGAACGAAACCTCGCATCCGGTTTAGTATATCTTCTGACACAACTGCCTGATCTAATGCATTCCGGGGAGAGACCAGCCGTGCTATGTGTCCAAGTCGAGCATCTATCTGCCCGAAACCGAGAAGGAAGTTTACGATTCGATCGTCCAGCTTAAGAAGGCGTGAAAGAAGTGGCACAGGGCCTTCCTGCAAACTATTTGTTATCTCCAGAAGCCGATATTTCAGCAGCGGCGATTGCGGATCAAACGCCAACCTTGCAGCCAGTTTCTCTTGCATCGTATTGCAAAGCAGATTCAATATTAAATCAACACTCGGTTTCTTGCGCGTCACATCATCTTGCAGGTAGGCATACAATTTCTCATACTTGCGATCCACTTCCGGTGCCAGACAAATGAGCAGGCACTGCTCTTCAAAGGGGGTAAGGTGGAAAAGTTGTGTGAGGTGTGGCAACGACAAATAAATTACCTCTTTAAGGTTAGCTTCCCGCCGCTTCTCGATTTGGGATTCGAGTTGGCATAAAGCATCCCCTAACGATCGTGTCACCGAATCGTCGGCGCTCTTTAGGGGTGAGCCATGCCTTCCCCTTACTGCCAATTGGCTATCATCACCTGCGAGTAATACGGCAATCTCTTGTTCCGAGAGCACCATCCCTTTGAATTGATCCAATGGGTTCGTTAGTTGCGAGTTCCGTTGTTTGATCACCTGTAAATGAATGAGTAAGTCCAGGCGCTTTAATTCATCCGAGAGATGATCCCAACTTGTGGCGTAAGCAACTTTGGTGTCAATCGCACTTTGGCTATCAGCTGTTAATTCTGACATGACTTTTTCACAAACTAAACAAAATGCAGCATGCCTTAAAATAAAAAAGCCTTACTGCAAAGATATTCATTGTAAAATTCTTCGGCAGTAAGGCTGTCTCATAAGCGGTTTAAACCGCTTAAACGGCTAGCAAGACCCTTTCCTTTGCGTCCCCTGATCGCTCAGGGTTTGCCTTTATCGTAATGTTTGTGTGCTACTCTAATTTATCTTCCTTCTGCTATACTGTTTTCAATACCATGCCGACTCCTCTATTCATCTTCCCCGTCCGCGGGGATAGGCCCAAACGTCTGTACATATTGATCGATGGACTCCTGAAGGATCTTGAAAAAGACATTCGCGTAAAATGGACTGACAATGATCCTGCTGTGGAAGTGTTCTTTACCATCGTTCGGATAGAACTGACCGAAGTCAATCAGAAACTCAAAGGCATTTTGACCGATTTTGAAGTAGTTAGCATATCGCCCTTCAGGCATATCTTCATTCTGGGAGTTCTCACAATCATAATTCATTAACACCTCGGTAAGTAAAGTTTTCTATTATATTCATCCCTACAGAGCTTGAGTCTATCGCTGCAACGTGAATCATCCTGACATCAAGGCAAGCAAGTTCAATACCAACCCAAGCTCGCAGAGGTTATTCTTCTCCAATCGCTGATAGTTAAGGGATTTTTCTCGTGAGTTGATCTTCTCTGCACTTCACTTTCACGGACGAAGTGTAGCAGAAAGTGTTACACTTGATTGAACCGAAAAGAAAAGGATGGCAAGTTCAAAAGAAGAAAAAAGGAAGGCAAAAGGTCAAAAAACAGATAAAATCAACGGATTTGTCAGAGAAAATACGAGAATCGAAAGGTATTTATCCTGTAACACCATAATGTAACTTTTCTGTAACATCCATGAAGAAGATGTTACATTTTCTCGTTTTATAGCAACTGCATGTTATTAACATTTATCCTTTATACAAATCTCACCGGTGGTTTTTCGTGTATTCTCTTTCATGATATGGTACTTTGCCATCTTCCGGTAGAGGGTCATCCTTGACCAGTGGAGTTTTTGGGCTGCCTTGCTCTTATTCCAATTGGTGGACATGAGAGTGGAAAGTAAAAGGTCCAGCTCGCTCCGGGGAAGACCTCCAGTTTCCCCGATTCTTCTGCGGAACTGCTCAGGCAGATCCGAAAGAGATATCCGCCGTGACGAGAGGTTGACATAAGTAGCCTCTAAAAGGTTCTTCAGTTCCCGAACGTTACCTGGCCAATCATAGCAGAGCAAATATTCCAGGGCATCTTTTGCGAGGCATTCAACCTCCCGTCCGAACCTACGGTTTAATTCCCTGATGTAAAAACCGAGCAAGAAAGGAATGTCCTCCTTCCGATCTCTTAACGGAGGCAGGTGGATTCTGGCCACATTGAGCCGAAAGTAAAGATCTTTTCTAAACTTATCTTCCTCCACCAATTGATCCAGGTCCTGATTGGTAGCAGCGATGATCCTGATATCCAGCGGGATACTTCCCTTACCCCCCACGCGCTGGACCTCCTTGCTTTCGATGGCTCTCAGGATCTTTGCCTGGTGGTATAGACTCATATCACCAATCTCATCGAAAAAAACGGTACCTCCCTCGGCATGTTTCAGCTTGCCCTCCTTTAAGGAGTCCGCCCCCGTGAAGGCTCCTCTTTCATAACCAAACAGCTCACTTTCTAAAAGGCTGTCAGGTATGGCAGTACAGTTAATACAGACAAAAGGCTTTTTACTCCTCGGGCTATTCCTGTGGATCAGTTCAGCCGCTAACTCCTTGCCTGTGCCCGTCTCTCCGGTAATAAGGACGTTGCTATCGGTCGAGGCAGCCTTCCCGATGTATGTCTTTATCTCCCGCATCTGCACATTCTCACCTATCATCTTTTGGCTATCAATGAGGCAAGGTGATGTTACTCCATACTCTCCAGATGACTCCCGAAGAAAGAAGCCAGAGAGGCATCGGTTGACACTCACCGTTAGTTCCTCAAAAGAAAAGGGTTGTTTAAAATAATCGTTGATTCCTGTCTTGAGTGCTGCGATGGCCTGATCTTCAGAACTGTGTGCTGCAATCATGATAAGTGGGATATTACTGCCCGAATGTCGGATTTGTTGTGCCACATCCAATCCATCCCGGCTATCGTCCAGAGAAGACCCCACAATGACGAGATCCGGGCTATTTCTTTGAAAGGATCGGAAGGCATCTCCTTTGTCTGACGTTTCGATGACCTCACATCCGTTGCCAAGCAACAGCTTTTTCAAGTTTTTGTTCAAGACATCATTTCTTTCCAAGACCAGGATTTTTGGTTTTTTCATAGATCACGTTTCCTTAATATCGATATGATAATCATATTTTAAGAGAATCAGACTCTTGAAGCATTTTTCTGAATATCAAAATGAAGTTTCGCCTATTCTTCGGTCATTTTTCCCATTTTTTATCTCCTTAAAAATAAAAAAGCCTTACTGCAAAGATGTCCATTGAAACATCTTCGGCAGTAAGGCTGTCTTTTTTCCTGGCAAGGTGTCCCTTTAACCACATCCTTGTATGTTAAAGACCCTTTACTTTGCGCCCCTGATCACTCAGGGTTTGCCCTTATCGTGATGTTGCGATAGCTGATTAATAACCTGTCCGCTCAATTATAGTATTCTAAGGATGAAACCGAACATATCCTCGCTGGCAAAGCCTTATCCCGCTGATCATTGCAAGGATATTTTTCCGAAGCAATCGTCCGGCTCACGACGAAGTCTCATCGGCAGAGATTGCATTGTCGTTTCACTCCTCGCAATGACATTTTTAAGTGTTATTCGTTTTCCCCACCCCCTCCGGGTATAGCCCCGAATATCTGTTTATACCGTTCGACTGACTCCTGAAGTAATTTTAAAAAGACATTTGCGTAAAAGGGACTGCTGACAATCCTGGTGTGGAAACATTCCCGCTCTCCCTCTTTATACGATTGACCAAAATCGATCACAAACTCAAAGGCGTTTTGTCCAACCTTGAAGGAATTGGCGTATTGCCCGTGAAGCTGGTTTTTGTCCAGAAAATCATTTCGGTCATGTTTCATTACCACTCCTACGCTAATATTCACATCGATAAATAATTCTTGATATTTTTGATTGTGCCAACGGTCAACTTTCCTTTTGCATATGGCCGTTAACAGAAAATTATTGTTCGGCCTGGACTGTAATTGTGTACGGACCCATACCTGCAGAAGAATAGTGTCTGACTTGCACAAAGTAGGTACCGGTTTCTAATATTGTGCTTATCTGTGAATTTAAATTTCCCTGAAAATCGTCATTTTTCTGCAATCAGGGTTGTCGTATCGCCCGGATCAAAATCCCAGTTAAATTCACTGCCAAAACTTATGGAGGCATCCAGTCCCGAATCGTCCCCCGCCAGAAGCCCAAGGGCTTTAGCATTGATTCTCGTAAGCCAAACGAGTTGTTATCCTTGTCGTTATTATTAAGGTATGGTGTTGGGGAACTCTGGTTATGAGGGTTGTTACTGGTTCGATTCATAAGCAAATCAAAGTGTGGAATAGGCTGAAGACTGGCCACTGCCTCTCCGTCCAGATCTGACAATCCGTCTTGTTCAAGGACTGTGCGGAACTGGGAATACGTAACAGTAATCTTTTCAGAGAGGGTTGAGACAAGGACACCATGGCTGAGAGGTTTATAGGAAATGCTTAAATTCGCAACAATATCATCTCTTAACAGATCAGACCTGAGTCTGCCATCTGCCTCAAGACCGTCGATTGCTTCCTGTGGCATTCCAGATTCTGGTCTGAAGTTAAATTGAATAGCATGGGCAAAATTCAGAGTAAATAAAGACCGAAAGCCGTCAGATAAAACTATTGTCGAAGACGCATGTATCATAATCCTCTTTTTCACTTTTCCAAATCCCCCGTGTTACCGATGATAAATCACTGAATTTTTTTCAGATCGGGATGCAGGGCAAGTTTTTCTAACTTCTGAACACCGTTGGCAAAATTTTGTATTTGTTGAATATCGGGGAAAGTTCGGGCATTAAATTCCAGGTTCCGCATTGAAATACCTTGTTTTACATCCCTGAGGGTTGGACGTGTTTCTCCCGTTGCAGTAAAACTCTCGACATTAATTTCCAATACAGTGGAAACACCATGTTCGTCAGGGAGTGCAACAAATCATATTTTTTTTGTGCATCAGTTGTAATTGCCTCAAGTTTTTGAGTATCAAACGTCAGAATTTCCTCATCCATTTAACTCTATTACTATTGCAACTATCAGAAATTATCTTCTTTTTTAGTGGAGCAACTGCAATACCAGATTTGCCTTTATAAAGTATTCTCCTCCTATTGCCGATAATAAAGGGCTTTTACAGGGAATTGATTTTTTCTTCATCTCACAAAAAAGAAAAAGTGTAACAGGTAAATGTTGCACTTTTTTTCTAAAACGAAGACTGGAATATAGTATTATATACTCTATGAAAATAATAAATCGCAGAGAATTAATAACTTAAATAATACAAGACATAAGTATCAATATACTAAATGAGGTGCAACAGAAAAGTGTAACATGAATGTAACATTGAAAAGAAAATGTTACAATTTCACTCTGAAGATGGAGCTATTTTTATCTCTCTGTTTTCCCTTTTTGACAGTCTGTTAACTTTCCAAAGTAATTCTGCTAATTTTACCATGCAATTTTTCAGATGAAAACGGATATATCGTAATAATTTATCAAGAATCCTGGGAAATCTATATAATGGCTTAGGGAAAAGAGGAGATGAATATGACAATACCGAGGAGTTTGGTTTCAATCATCGAAAGAGAAGATATGTGATTTAGCGCAACAGGAGTTAAAAAACAAGTGTAGAATTTTTGAAAATAAATACCATCTTTCTTCAGATGAATTTGATAAACTTTTTCAAGAAGGAAAGATGGGAGATGAAGAAGACTTTTTTCATTAAAGGGGATTGATACTGGTCGAGTATTGGTAAGCATTGTAACTTCGCACAACTGTCGAATATCGGACTTTTCGAATCAAATATGAATCAGGCTCAACACAAGGTATTGACATCTTTTTTGCCAGATTTATAAAAAAAATTTTATCCACACAAAACATAGAAAAACCCAAAATATTATACACTGATATGAACAGGAGTTACAAAGGCAAAAAAACACTAATTTTCGAGGCCTTGGATTCAGATTCTATTCCCATTATTGCACTCCTTTAATTTCTAAGCTGGGCTTCTGGAATTCGTAGAGCATACTTCAGATAATCCTGGTTTTCAAAAGGGAAATACCGGATAGGGATCAGATGACCATGTTCCATACCCTTATCCGTTAGTTGTACCATGTTCTGCTTCTTCGAAAGCATGCCTTCCCGGTCCATACGTTCCAAACCTTCCTCTATAACTGCTAAAGAGTCGAGCCCGAAACGATCGACCATTGCTTCATAATGAAATCTTAATTTCTTGGTAAGGCTCATAAATACCCAGCGCCGGATTTGATCTTTCTTACTAAGTGAAATGGAAAGGATATTATCGTTGCTTTTTACATATTTATTCAGATCTTCCGTGTTTCTTAGATAATAACCGTCAACAAAAGACTGGGCTGACACACCAAATCCGAGTATCTCGCCACCATCCCAGTAGTTCCTATGTTGGACGCATTCGTACCTGTAGCTTATTCCGAAATGGGCTGCATGAATACGCAGGTATTCCCGCTCCAGCAAACGGTTGATTGCTCTTTGATAATGGACTATCCGAAGATAGGCTGGAAGGGGCAACGCATTCTTACAGACCATCCTCATAAAAAAACCGGTCTTAGCCTGAAGGGTAAAAGGGTAAACGGAGATATGGGGGACAGATAATTCAACCAGCGCATCCACACTCTGCACAACCGAAGCAGTATTCTCTCCCGGGAGACCAAACAGGATGTCACAATTGATATTGTTGATACCTGCGGACCTGGTTGACTCCAAAAGGCCAGACAAAGTATCATTGGTTCCTTCTCGCCCCATGGCTGTAAGTATACTATCATCAACGTTCTGAACGCCAAAACTGAGACGATTAACTCCGATTTCTTTAAAAAACCCTAATTTTTCCTGCGTTGTAGAGGATGGGTTACATTCCACAGTAACCTCAGGAATTGTCCTGAGATCCCAAAAACGTGTCAAGATCATGACTAGTACTTCCCACTGCTTCAACGATAATATGGATGGAGTGCCTCCTCCAATATAAAGTGAATTCACTACTACCTGCGTACCTTCATAGGCTGACCAGCGGGCACTGATCTCCCGTTCCAGTGCATTAAGATAACGGAGTCTTTCCTCTTCGCTCGTTCCTGTCACGGAAACATAAAAACAGAAGTCACATTTCGATTTACAAAAGGGAATATGAATATACAAATCCACGCCTCTGTTGAGGTGGTGAACACTGGAAGGCTGTTTCTTGTCGGTAGTTATTGTGAACATCCTTTCTTTGTTACCGGATATTAACTTTTTATACAATCCTTTGATAGTAGCCTATATTTTAATAATTAATAATTTTTACTGTAACACTATAGTATCAATGGCAAAAAAATGTCTTCATTTGGAAGATTAATTTTTCTAGAAACAGTTTAGTTTTTTGAAAGATGAGTTGTGCTTTTTAAGTCCCTCTGGGGACGTGAGGCAATAGGCAGGCAATTTATTGCCTGTATTTTTATCAAAGAGAAATACAGTCCCGTAGGGACGATTGGGACGATTTTGTATCCATAATCTTCATTCGCCCCAACAGGGCTTATTTTTATCTTTCTCTTAACACAGGCAATAAATTGCCTGCCTATGAGCAATTTGCCCCTCCGGGGCGAAATCAGCACAAGGCTTTGCCTTGATAGTTTTTCAAAAAACGAAAGTGTTACTTTTTCTAAATGAGTGATCGAGTTTCTCTTGCAATGTTGGTACAAGTTCAACAGGATACGGCCAGTATGTATGGTAAATTGTAGGGTAGAAATCCTTACGGACCTCAAAGTGGTATCCCCATTTCTTATGGGTCTTAAAAATTTCTGTCCCGGGAAATATCTGTAAAAAATTGTGGTAGTATTCATCAACATTTATCCTGCGGATAAAATTCAGTGTTTCAATCGCATCAACAAGGGATTCTCCGGGAAGACCAAAAATTGTCCCTGCTGCAACATGAAATCCAATTTTCTTTGCAATTCGGACAGCAGTTACAATCCTCTCTAAGAAATCCTTCTCTGCTGCATAATCGTCTTTAGAACCATCTGAGTTGCGAACTTTTTTTATCAAGTTTAGGACTCTGGGATTTCCGGACTCCAGTCCAAATTTCAGGAGCCTAAATCCTGCAGAATACATACATTGGAGAATATCTTCAGTCAAATGTTCTATTCGGGTTTCGCAACCGAACAAGATATGTTTTGGTTGATTTTTTGAAATAAGATTACATATTTTTTTCGTTCGATCTGGGTGAAGAGCAAAAATATCTTCGTTGAGCAGCATAATACGCCTTCCTTTCATCCCTGATCTGTGCAATGCCGAATCTATAAAATCAATCTCGCTCAGAACTCTTTCATTTGAGTGGAATGCATAACTACGTTCCACCATAGCTGTAGGGTTACAAAAGGTGCAGTGAAAAACACAGCCCCGACTCGTGCTTATTCCAACATCTATCCCAGCCTCACCAGGAATAAATTCCGATAGATAGGGAGAGGGAAAACAGTCAAGATTATTGACAGCATATTTCTTTACACCAGGATTGAAAACGATTTCACTATTTTTACGATAAGTAATTGCTGGTTTATCGTACCAAGTTTGACCTGATAAATGAGTTGTAACCACATCCAGAAAGTTTATTTCGCTATAGCCCCGGAAGCAAATATCGATAGCCTGACAATTTCTTAACACTAATTCATCCGAGTATGTAGCAGTTAAACCTCCAACCACTATTAAAATGTGCGGATTCAGAGCTTTAACAGATAATGCAGCCCATCGTATTGCATAATAGTTCGTATCATCACATGAGAAACCAAGAATTTTAATCCTGTCAGCAACAACTGTTCTGGCAAAATCTTCCGGTGTTACAGAATCAAGCACATACTGTTTTGACTCGATATTACCCTGTTGTAAAAATGCTTGAAGATAGCCACATCCTAGATGGTAATGAGAACTTAATAATCTTTGAAATTTATTTGAAGTTGATTGTATGAGCCAGACTAAACCGACTACAGGTTTCTTTTTCTTTGTATTCATAGCGGAAGGCCATATTTTTTCACTAATTCCAATTTTTCTCTTATCATGCCTGTTTTATAGTGGTAGAAGGCAGAAAAGATTTTTGGATTTGATTTAATCATCTCTTGAATATCAGGGGTTAGAACACTTTTGCTCATTCTTTCAGACTTTTTTTTGTAATGATCGAAATCAACAAGCAAAATATCGGGATCAAATTCTTTTTTATATAGTCCCGAGGTATTTAGCTCTGATTGAGGTAATGGACTTAGTATACTCATCTGTGGTTTAACCCCCCTTTCAAGACAATAGATGATTAAATATATGGTTTCTCTAAATTCATCAATGGTTTCAAAGGGGAATCCTAAGATAAAAGAGGCTGCAACTTCAAAGTACTTGGCAGCTTTCCCTATTAACAGTTCAACATTATCTATCTTAAATCCTTTACCGGCCTTATTTCTAATACGGCTAGACCCCGATTCAATTCCAAGAAAAATCTTTTTACAGCCTGCCTGCTGCATGAAAGCCATTAAATCATCGTCCAAAAGGTCTATTCTACACATACAACTCCACTCGATGGATAATTTTCTTTCTATTATTTCAGCGCAAAAACGAAGGACCCGGCCTCTATTAAGAATAAAAGTATCATCTAATATTGAAAATTTGTTTCTTCCGTAATTATTTATTAAAAATAGAATTTCTTTAATAACTGATTCGATTGAGCGCTGTGCAATCTTTTTATCCCAATTGGGAGAAATATCGCAAAATAAACATTGATAAGGACATCCCCTCGAAGTCAATATGGAAGAATTTATATATTTCTCCATATTAAGTTTATGGTAGGCAGGAAGAGGTATCGTATCAATATCCATTTTTCTTGCTCTGGGTGGATTCACTACAATACCATTGTTGCTGCGAAATGTTAACCCTGCAATAGACTCCAATTTCCGATGTCCCCGATGTGCTTCAAGAATCTCCACTATTGTCTCTTCACCTTCACCACGGACGACAGCATCTATTTCAGGGAAAGATTGAAGGATCTCTTTTGCTGTCCCGCCAGGTCCAGATCCTCCAAGGACAATAAATATTCCTGGTTTGTGTCTTTTAAAATTCCTCAGCCCCTGAAGCAGAAAAGGTAACATATTCGACATACAGCTAATGCCTAGTATGTCCGCAGAAGTGCATTTCAGAAAATTTAAAATATTTATGGGATGATAAGGATTTTCTTCAAATTCTACTTGATAATCATGGAAATCAACCGAATATCCGGCAGCTTCTAATGCTGACGTCAGATATAATGTTCCCATCGGAATACATGCAAATGGCTTTGTTGAAGGTTCACGATGAAGAAAGAAATTAACAATTGAAATGTCATGGCACTTCATTGGCGGGTTAACTTTTCTATTTCAAGCCCTAAAGAGTTTAAATATTCTAATTTTTGTTCAAAAAGTTTATCTTCGAACACATAAAACCCTGGGAAAATATCCGGATGTTTACGAACAAGGTCTACCAGTATGTCAGGTTTACCATTCACCAATTCATTTCCATTTGGTAAATAAAAACGACTAGATACAACACTAGATTGCAGGTCTTCTCTAAAGATAAGCCTATACTTTTTTTCGTTATACAAACGGCTAAGGGGAAGTGGGGACAGGAGAGCCATACTTACGTCACAATTAAATTCTTTAAGATAGAAAAGAAGAAAAACAGAGTCTTTCAAATCTTTCATTGACTCAAAAGGAAACCCCCAGATTAAATTTATCCTTACAATGAATTTATTGTGCGCTTTTTTTACTACTTGAATAAGCCTATCAATATCAATAGGTTTTGAAATTCTGCGCAAGACATTATTTGAACCGGACTCAACGCCGAGAAAAATCCGATAACAACCGGACTTTTCGAATATTTCGATCATTTCATCCGATAGCAAATCAACTCTGCAATAGGCGCTCCATTGAATTGTTAAACCCCTATCGCGATAGGCCTTACAAAAATCAAAAACCCTTCTCTTGTTAAGGATAAAGGTATCATCTAAAATAACGACTTTCATAAACCCATACTGTTTTTCTAAGAGTTCCAGCTCTTTTATCACGAGATCTAAAGAGCGATACGTGGTATCATGTCCCCAATAGGCAGATACATCACAAAAATTGCAAGGAAAGGGACAACCTCTTGCCGTTTGGATGCCAACTGTTTCATAAGAGTTCATGTCAACCTGATCATAACCAGGGAAAGGAAGATCATTCAAATTCTCTATTCGCTTCCGGGGTCTTGTGATATGATATGTACCATTCTCTTTACTCAAGAGAAGTCCTTCTACACTTTCAAGTGATTTTTTACCCTCTAAAGCTTTTAGGAGTTCAGGAAAGGTTCTCTCACCTTCTCCTCTTACAATTACGTCTATGTGAGGAAATTCAGCCATTAAACTTTCAGCAACTCCTGAAGGCCCAATTCCACCGAGCACAATCGTTTTGTCAGGATAGCTCTCTTTGAAAATCTTTGTACTATTTACCACTAACGGTAATAAATTACTCATACAACTGATGGCTAAAACATCGGCATCATCCTCTACAAACTTTAAAAAATTGAATGTATTAAGCGGATCATTTAATTTCTCCAACTGATAATCTCGAAATTTGATGTCGAAGTTTGCATTTTTAGCTGCGGAAAGGAGATACAAACATCCCTGAGGTACTCTGGCACCATCGTACTCTGTACTAGTTTTTACAGCGCAATTTATGAGGGTTGTTTTCATTTAACGTATCCTATTGAATTACTAATTTATGGTTAGCATTAATGTTTTAAAGTGGGATGCACACTTGACGGTAACCTGCTCCAATATAATGTATTTTCGAGCACTGTTTTCCCGATTATCTTTAGACAAACGTATCTATGGAAGAGGATCAGCCACCACGGCCTGTTGCGCTAAACGCAAAAAAACTTGCCATGATGGACGAAGCTCCTCCGATTAAACCGTAAGATAAACTCATTAGGTGGCTGTTAAGATGTTCACAATCGATTGCCTCTTGATGGGGTTCCAACATCCATCGTTAAAAGAGAGATGTCACTTTGTATATTCTGGATAAAATCTCATGAGTTGCTTCCCACTCTTTTTGATCGGCGTGACTACATGCCGGTACCTGTTGGCCGAAAATTCATTCATATTGAGAAATCGAGGATTCCTGGAAATCTATATTTTTCAGTGCAGTTGACAAATCCTTAACAATCACACTTGGTTTTTCAAAAGAGTTTCTTGTCCTTTCTATTAATATTCCTGCATCGATCAGTTCTTTTTTTACCTTCCTGATTTCTGCTTCCAGATCAATTTCCTTTCCGATAAGGTACACATTTTTAAGATCATCCATGATCTCTCTTTCCGCCTTCGAATTTCTAATTCCATCAAGAATTATACGTGCCGATTTGTTAATAACTGATACTTTAGACTCTGATTCATTGACTGCAACGAGATCTTCCCCCATTGCCCTCATCTCAATATTAAATGGAACGTTATAATATTCTCTTTCGGGACGCTCTTTTTCACTCATAATCTTCCTCCTTACCTTATTTTGTTAAAATGGAAGTTAAGCCATGCCGCCGAGAACACTCTCGGCATACATGGCCGGCTTTTTATACGTCATGTAATTGACTCATTGTCAACAAATTATTTTGTAATTCCAGTAACATACCTATCGATATACTTTACGGTGCATTTGGTTCTTATTTCCATTCTTAACCCGACCTTCGCAATTCGAGGGTGTATAAGCTGCTAAGCCAGTAAATTCAAGAGGTTGTGTAAAAAGGTCGGCACTACAAGCCGTTTTGGAAACAGTTTAGTTTTTTGAAAGATGAGTTGTGCTTTTTAAGTCCCTATAGGGACGTGAGGCAATAGGCAGGCAATTTATTGCCTGTATTTTTATCAAAGAGAAATACAGTCCCGTAGGGACG